>CAZBJT010000068.1:0-7424 GCA_964492215.1 uncultured Planctomycetales bacterium
CTGAGTAGATATTATTGGAAGGTTTATAAAAGAATAGCGTATTTAACCAGGAGGCGAAAATGGCAGTTAAAGTTGGTATTAATGGGTTTGGCCGCATTGGACGCATGGTCTTTCAAGCGATTTGCGACCAGGGGCTTTTAGGTAAAGAAATTGACGTTGTGGCCGTTGTTGACGTGTCCACCGACGCGGATTATTTTGCATATCAAATCAGGTATGACTCAGTCCATGGTCATTTTAAGCATGTGGTGACGACCGCCAAGAGCGATGCTTCCAAAGAAGAAGCAGATATCATTGTGGTCAATGGCCATCAAATCAAATGCGTTGCCGCCACCCGCAGCCCGGCTGAATTGCCCTGGAAAGCCTTAGGCGTTGATTTAGTCATTGAATCGACCGGTTTATTTACGGAAAGCGAAAAAGCCCAAGGCCACATCACCGCCGGGGCCAAGCGTGTCATTATTTCAGCTCCAGCCAAGGGCGATGTGAAAACCATTGTCATGGGCGTTAATGAGCATGAATATGATGCCGCTAAACACATCATTATTTCTAATGCCAGCTGTACCACGAACTGCTTAGCGCCACTGGTTCATGTGCTTATTAAAGAAGGCATCGGCATTGAAACCGGTTTAATGACCACGATCCATGCTTACACAGCCACTCAAAAAACCGTGGACGGTCCTTCCAAGAAGGATTGGCGCGGTGGCCGTGCAGCAGCCATCAACACCATCCCTTCAACCACCGGTGCAGCCAAGGCCGTGGGCGAAGTATTACCGGTGACCAAAGGCAAATTAACCGGCATGTCTTTCCGCGTGCCGACCGCAGACGTATCGGTGGTTGATTTGACCTTTCGTTCTGTGCGTGACACCTCGATCGAAGAGATTGATGCCTTGATGAAAAAGGCGTCTGAAACCTATTTGAAGGGTTATTTGGGTTATGCCAATGAAGAATTGGTCTCAACCGACTTCATCCACGACAGCCGTTCATCCATCTACGATTCCCTAGCCACCACCCAAAACAACCTAAAAGGCGAAAAACGCTTCTTTAAGGTTGTTTCTTGGTATGACAATGAGTGGGGTTATTCGAACAGGGTGGTTGACTTGGTTCGTTATATCTCTAAGAAATAAAGGACTTACGTAAATTAGGGGTTGCCTAAGAGTAAAAAACCCCACGAATTATGTAAAATAATGAATGGGGTTACGCAATCCTGAAAGATAGTTTTATAACAGACTCAAAAAACAGCCAGTTATCGACAGGTAGCTGGCTGTTTTTTCCTACCGGTTGATAAAATATTATTGGGGATTACTTAGAGAGTATATTATACTTAATCCATGCAAAGCAATAGCCAAGACAAAACATTCTCGATCGGCACCATTTTAAAAGAATCATTTTTTCTTTATAAAGAAAATTTCTTCCTTTTATTTTTTATAGAATTCTTGTGTAATATTTTTTTTCTGATTGACCAATTATTGTCTTCTTTGAAGATTTCTACTGGATGGTCATATCCAATAATGTTTCTAGCAGGAATTCTTATAAGCTGTTGGGGCCATATTGCGTTAATTTTTGCAGTTTCAAGGGTATCTTTAAGTCAAGAAATTGGTATAAAAGAAGCTTTTGTCGCTACAAAGGATAAAATTTTTAGGTTTATTGCTACGTCTGGCTACTTTTTCTTATTTCTCATCGTAGGTTTCCTGCTGTTCGTCATTCCTGCTTTTTATTTAGACATTATTTTTTCATTAGCGGGAGTGGTTATTGTTCTTGAGAACGCTACATTATTCGAATCATTTAAGAGAAGCGCAAATCTTATCCGTGGGTATTTCTGGCCGGTATTATTTCTTCATTTGATTTTACTCGCATTATTAGTGCCAACCTTTTTTGTTTATAAATTAAATATAGGTAATACTAAATTTCTGATTGTAACTTTTATTACTATGCTTCTTGGCCCGTGGTTCCAAGCGATTGAAGTCAATGTATACAACAAGTTAAACAATATAAAAGGAAGTGATGGTAATGTTGAAATTGGAAATGTCGTTAAAAATGGAATAGGATGTTTGGGCGCTATAGGTCTTTGTGTAGTGATTGTTATTTTGAGTATATTTTGGTTTAGAACACTCGGTAATTTCCTAAAAACTGAGAAAGGTAATAAGGTTTATGAATGGGTTGCAGAAAAGGTAAGTCCAAAGATTGAATTGGTAGACGGGGTCGTTGTTGAACGTCCGAAGGATTATTTAGTTATTAAAGCAAAGAAATATACTTTTTACCCATCTCTTTACAAAAAAGGATTTGTAGTAAATGTGTTTGCTGTTTCCGTTAAAGATTTAGGAATAAAAGATATCAAATCAATCAAAGAAGGTGAAGTTTGGGATAAATATCATTCATATTTGGTGCGACAATCCCCATTTTTAGAATCCGCATATTCAAAGATGGACAAAGATTCAGTTGAGACATTCACTTTGAACGAGAGAAGCTGGACACGTTACAAATTAAAAGAAAAACCAAATAAATCCAGAAGACCTCCTAAAGAATGGATATTTGACTATACCTTGACTGACGATGCGGTGATATTCGTAACGTATGGTTATAAGTCAAATACTAGAAATGAATTGGAAGACAATGAACAAATTCAGAGAATATTAAACGGGTTTCATATTAATGAACAGAAATAATGAAATGAATTGGAGAGTAATTTTATGAAATGTCCAGACTGCAGAAACGAGTTACAAGTTGCAAAATTAAAAGGAATCAGTATTCATGAGTGTTTAAAATGTAAGGGTAAATGGTTTGAAAGAAATGAATTGATGTTAGCGAAGAATAAAGCTGACGATGGGTTAAGATGGCTTGATTTTGATCCTTTTGGAAAGGACGCTGAACAATTGAGCGTGGCTTCGGATGGTAAGCAATGTCCTGAATGTGAAAAGAAAATGCAATCCTTAACCTATATTCAGTCAAAAGTTATTATTGATAAATGTCAGTCATGTGAAGGGGTATGGTTATCACATGGAGAATTAGCAAAAATTATACGGTATCTTGAGAACGTTGTTGATACTGAATCTGTCAAGAATTTAGCTAAAGACACGTTTAAAGAATTTACACAGATTTTTACTGGTCATAAAGGGTTAATCTAATAGGTAAAAGATTACTTAGCCGTATTAAATATATTAGAAATAAGGATTGCTGTGGAGCATCCTGACTTAACGCAAACCTGGTTAAATGTTGAAAATGCGTCGCCATTTAAGTAAAGAACCAAAGAGTAAAGAGGAGTGGACGACGATTGACATTATGGAATTATATGGTATATTTATGGTAGAAGTGTGGAAATAATCTTAGGAAGAATCTGATGACAACTTTAACCAGCAGTATATTCGATACTGTTCCAAACCGGGACCATCTTCATTTATTTCAAGATGATAAGCCTAAATATAATAGGATTATCGATTTTCTTGAATTTAAGAAAGAAGACATCTCTAAAGCCACGGACGTGCCTTTAAATTCTGTTCGGTATGAAGAGAATAAGATTCCTGCTGAATTGCGGGAGCGCATGCGTGAATGGGCATGTCTTTTGAACTTGGTTGCAGAACATTTTCAAGGTGATGCTAAGAAAACAGCTTTGTGGTTTACAGTGCCTAACCCACTTTTTGGTAATATAAGTCCTCGTGATATGATTCGTTTTGGAAAGTATAAAAAGTTATTTAAGTTTGTTGTGAATGCTTTGGCCGAAAACAGACGGTAGCCTATGCCTAAGCGTCGGCATGTGCATAGGATTCCATTCAAGCGTCCTGCAAAGAAGACTCAATCCGCATTTATCTTATTAGATCAATTCTCCGTTGCTGACATACATAAATGGATTGCCATCAAAGATCACGTTTCAAAGTTTCATTGGGACTACTATAGTAATCTTGCTTATCAACGTTCTAAAGTCATTGATGAAGTCAGAAAATCTCTTCTGGAAGCTGTAGAGCGAGATTTTAAATTTGCGAAATGGCAGCGAGCTGTAAAATATAAATATGCATTGGAACCATTTTCAGTCGCTGGAAGCTTGATTGATCCGGGAGCTAGATTTAATATTGGAGATATTAATCCCGCACAGTTTTCTCCTTTCCCTGCTCTTTATATCGCTAGTGATAAAGATACCGCACTACAAGAATTGTTAAGCCAGAAAATTGATCCTGGCCAAGAGAGCCGAGCATTAGATTTTGCTTTGTCTAATCCTAGCTCTATTGCTAATGTTTCATTGAGTGGTTCGCTTGATTCTATAATCAATCTTAAACACCCTGATAAGCTTCAACTTTTTGTTGATTTAATAAAAACATTCTCAATTCCAGCTCATTTAAACGAAATGGCTAAAAAGGTGAACTTGCCTGAGCCAGAGTTGATCACAACGGTTTCCAAGTTGGTAGACGCTTTGTTAGCGCCAGATTGGCGTGTTTGGCCTATGCAATTTGATGTTCCCGTAGCCTCACAGATTTTTGGTCAATTGGTTGCCGATGCGGGTATTGAAGGAATTTTATATACATCGAAATTCACAGGTAAAGATTGCTTGGCTATTTTTCCACAAAATTTTGAGGAGGTATCAGGTTCTTTTATTAAATTGGATGATGAAGCGCCCGCAGAAATAAAAACTCGCCAGTTAGATGCTAAAAGCTGGAAAGAGCTATCGTAATTCTCCCGAATTATAGATATTGACTCACAAATTTCTCCCGAAGGGTTTCTACTTTACTCAACATAGCTGCTTATTAAAAGAATTTGCTTATTAACCATTTTCCGGTAAATTGGAAAGGATTAAGGTGAAACTATGACTAGATGGGATTTATTAAAAGATTTGATGCTGTCAAAAGAGAAGAGGGATGCCGTCAGTAAGGCATGGCCACTATTTTTCTTTTTGATCTTTCACATGAAGAAATCGAACAAATACATCACTAGCTATACAGAACTAAAAGAGAAGCTTCATGAAAGTCCTAACACCATCAAGAATTGGCGTGATTATTTGGTAGAAAATAAAGTAGTACAGGTTTATAAAGGAAGCACATCCATGAGTTTTGTGCTTATACCGCCATATGACTCTTTAGTGACCTGTGAACAGGAGGACATTGAGCAGGTTAAAATGATCGGTGATCCTGCAGCGAAACGGGTGCTTGATAAGATTTCCTCATACAATAATATGTCGCTGCTTCCCATTATTGCTGAGCTTACAGTAAAGCTTGATAAGCTTGAAAAGAAGCTGGGATAGAAGCAGCACGAACCTGACACTTTTGACAGCACGTATCTGACAAATCAAAAATGTAAAAAAAGTACTGAACGGTAATAAGTGTTTGGTATAAAATGTATTACGACGATTTAAAGAAACCAAACAACTCCCCTGGGACAGCAAAGCTTGGTATGACAACGAGTGGGGTTATTCGAACAGAGTGGTTGATTTGGTTCGCTATATTTCTAAGAAGTAAAAGAGATTAGAAACATATAACACTCTGCAGCTAGTACTATTACCAAAAGGCCAGTGCGATAAAACGTGCTGGCCTTTTATTTAGAACCGCAGTTTGCCTGATTTGTGCCCAAAATACGCAATCTGTCAGTTGTATACACAATCGAGATAGGTCAATAGATGATATCCATGATATAGTTTCATTATCCTACCAAGAGTTCTTCCGTTAGTGCTCATGTGTTTGCTGGTCACAGGACAAATAGGGATATACGCCCAAGGCGTGTCAGATTTGTCTGTTCCGGGGACCATGATCAGTTTAAGTCCTCCTTTTGAACCGGTATTGATCAAAGGTTTAAAAGTCCATCCTGAAAATCCTTTCCTGTTTGATTTTATCATCGATGCCGGCCAGGTAGCTTTAAAAGCAAATGACCCCTATTTAAAGGAAGAATCCAATAAATTGATTAAATATTTTTTCACGGCTATGACCGTGCCGGAGAAAGATTTGTGGGTCAATCTTTCTCCATATGAAAAAGACCGTATGATCGCGCCTAATTTGGGTCAAACCGAAATGGGCCGCGACATGTTGGCCCAAGACTATACGCTCAAACAATTGACGGCGTCGTTAATTTATCCTGAAAATAATTTAGGAAAAGAATTCTGGGACAGGATATATGCAAAAGCCCAGCAGATGTATGGCACAACGCAGGTGCCGGTGAATACATTTAATAAGGTATGGATTGTGGCCGATAAAGCGAATGTGTTTGAACGCGGCAATGTGGCTTACGTGGTGGGTGCCCATTTGAAAGTCATGCTGGAAGAAGATTACCTGGCAACAACAAAGAACATCACCCAACGCCAACCAGGGGACAACAACACCCAAATCCTCCGCGACCTAATCATTCCCGAGATTGAACAAGAAGTTAATAGGGGTAAGAATTTTGCTCCTTTACGCCAAATGTATTATTCTATGATATTAGCCAGCTGGTATAAGATGGCCCTCAAAGGTACTATTCTTACCCAAATATATGGTAATCAATCAAAAGTTAAGGTTGGAATCAATGCACAAAATCTTAAAGAAAAGGACAGCATCTTCCGACGGTACATACAGGCATATAAGAAGGGGGTATTCAATTATGTTAAGGAAGATGTTGATCAAAATACTCACATAAATGCGCCGAGAAAGTATTTTTCAGGCGGATGGCAAGTTTTTCCAAATGGTGATCCTGGCCAGGTTGTGCTCCGTCATCAACCATGGTTAGGAAGCATGGATGGGGCAAATAATATATTTGATGTCGGTGTTAACGCGTCGCCTGCCATGGTGCGTGATAGAGCGATGGTAGTGCAACCGACCATTGTTCTTGCAGATGATGAACCCTCTCTTCTGATGTTACAAAAACTTATTATAACGAAAGCCGGTTTTATTGTATTTGTCGCAAACAATTCCGATGAACTTGAAAAAATAATGACAGCGCATGGCGAGAATGTGTCTTTAATTATTACTGATACACAGAGATTTACTGAAGCTGTGGGGAGGATTTTGAGTAAAGCTGGAAGGAAGATCCTAGTTATGGCATTAAGCGGAGACAGCGAGGAGAAAACTAAGAAAGCGTGGGAAGGAATCCCCATTGACAGTTTTCTTTTTAAACCTTATGGTATAGACAAATTAGTGGCTGCAGTTAAAGAACTATTGCCGCCTCCTGCGGCAGTGACAGCAGCGATGGAGAAAGTTAAAGATGCTGATGAAGCCATGTTAAATAAGGGGGGAATCGATTTAGACCGCAGCAAAATGCGTATGACTATCAGCAAAGACGCTGGCATGGGTGGCGTACAGATTAAGTTTGATCGAGCCACCATGGGTCCAGGTAAACGCAACGATTTTTACGGGTTTGAATTTCAAATTCAATTTATTACACATGTCACCTTAAGTAGCGAAAGCAAAGCCATTATTAAATAAGGTGAAGTGAAAAGATAAAGAAAATAGGGACGTCCCGAATTCTTAAATAAAAAATTC
>CAZBJT010000069.1:0-7398 GCA_964492215.1 uncultured Planctomycetales bacterium
AATGCCGCCGGCGGATTAGCTGATGTGAATCTGGATTCTGCAGCCAGCATTACTGGTAATAATGGAGACAGCCTTATCACCGCGAATAATTTTAACTTTATCGCCGGCAGTGTGGTTGGAACAGCGGCCGGAGTTAACTTACAGATTGCGGGCGGTCATGTTGTTTTAAACATCCAAAATCTAACTAATAGCGCTACTTACAATGTGTATAAGCGCGCCACCTTAAGCGATCCATGGCAGTTGGTCGCTTCTAATTATGCCGCCTCAAATACCGCCACAACGCAATGGAGTGATCCGACGGCCTTAGGTGCCAGTAGCTTTTATAAAGTGGAAGTTGCCAGTGCCACCGCCAGCGGTGTCGGTACAAGTGCCAATCGTATCAATACCAATGTTAATACTATCGCCGGTGTATCAAAAACAGGCCCAGGCGATATTTACCTGAACCAAGCTAAAGCAGTCACTTTAAGTGATGTGCGTAATGATAGCGGTTTAATTGACATTAACGCAGCCGGGAAGATCAATGCTGTTAAGGTGCAAGCCACTCAGGATATTTCTTTAAAAGCATCTAATGGTGATATTGCCGCCGGAAATATACAGGCAGGCAATACCGTTAATTTGACTTCAACACAAGGCGCCATTACAAATGCCGGTTATTCCGTTCAAGGCCATGTGGTTAATTTGACTGCGGCCACGGGTATCGGTGCCGCCGGTCATGACATAGCCCTGACCTCACCGAATGTTAATGCATTGGTCACGGGAACCGGTGATGTGTATTTAAGCGACATCGAAGACATGGCATTGAAGGCTAAGGCGACCAATGGTTCAGTCGCCGTGGTTGGCAATGGCCATATTAATGCCACCAGCGTGCAGGCTACTAAAGATGTGTCTTTAACCTCATCTAACGGTAATATTGCCGCCGGCACTATTCAGGCAGGGAATACGGTCAACTTAACCGCATCCCGCGCCGCTATCACGAATGCCGGTTCTTCTGTGCAAGGCCAAGTGGTTAATTTGAAAGCAGCCACCGGCATTGGTGCAGCTGGCAGCGATATATTCTTAACCTCACCTAATGTTAATGCCCTGGTCACTGGAACCGGTGATGTGTATTTAAGCGACATCGAAGACATGGCATTGACGGCTAAGGCGACCGATGGTTCTGTGGCATTAAGCGCCAATGGTCATATTAATGCAATCAATGTGGAAGCGAGCAAGAACATCAATTTAACAGCAGCTAATGGCAATATTGCAGCCGGGCATATCCAGGCTGGCGATACGGTTAACTTAACTGCATCACGCGCCGCTATCACGAATGCCGGTTCTTCTGTTCAAGGGAATTTGGTTAATTTGACTGCAGCCAAGGGTATCGGTGCATCTGGTAATGATATCAACTTAACAGCACCGAATGTTAATGCAAAAGTGACCGGAACAGGTGACGTGTATTTAACTGATACCAAAGATGTAACTTTAAATAGCGTCACAGTGGCCAATGGATCAGCGAGTGTAACCGGTGCCGGTTCCATTGATGCACAGAAGGTGCAAGCGAGCCAGGATGTTTCTTTAAAAGCAGTGACAAATATAGCAGCGTCTAATGTTGTTGCCGGTAATACAGTGAATTTGACGGCTACAAAAGGTTCGATTGTAGCCATGAATATTCCGATTCAAGGCAAGACGGTCAATTTAACAGCAGATCAGTTTATTGGCACACCTGCTAAAGCGGTGCAATTAAACGCAGGGACAGTTTCTGCCGTCGTGACAGGAACAGGTGGCGTGAATTTGAATGACAGCCAAGATGTTGTATTGACCAATGTGAATGTGGCCAATGGATCAGCGAGTGTAACTGGTGCCGGTTCCATTGATGCACAGAAGGTGCAAGCGAGCCAGGATGTTTCTTTAAAAGCAGTGACAAATATAGCAGCGTCTAATGTTGTTGCCGGTAATACAGTGA
Organism: uncultured Planctomycetales bacterium; assembly: GCA_964492215.1. Taxonomy (GTDB): domain Bacteria; phylum Omnitrophota; class Gorgyraeia; order Zapsychrales; family Fredricksoniimonadaceae; genus CAYNTZ01. Next base: position 1,946 of record CAZBJT010000069.1, read on the forward strand.
ATTTGACGGCTACAAAAGGTTCGATTGTAGCCATGAATATTCCGATTCAAGGCAAGACGGTCAATTTAACAGCAGATCAGTTTATTGGCACACCTGCTAAAGCGGTGCAATTAAACGCAGGGACAGTTTCTGCCGTCGTGACAGGAACAGGTGGCGTGAATTTGAATGACAGCCAAGATGTTGTATTGACCAATGTGAATGTGGCCAATGGATCAGCGAGTGTAACTGGTGCCGGTTCCATTGATGCACAGAAGGTGCAAGCGAGTAAAGATGTGTCCTTAACAGCATCTAACGGAGATATAGCGGTTACTTCTGTCAATGCCGGCGGGGATGCGTTTTTAAATTCAGTTAAAGGATCTATCCTAGGTGTAGGAGCAGGTACTCATGTTACTTCTGGGGGTGATACTCATTTACATGCCGGTAATTTAATCGGTAATTGGAATCCATATGTTCCTTTAAACGTTAATGTGGGCAGAGACCTGTTTTTAGCGATTGATAAACGCGATGGCTCAGCTACAGGTACGGTGGGTTCTATGCCCGTAAGCGGTACGCTTGGCGGCACGGTTAAGGGTGCGTATCATTTTATTCCTGGCACCCATGATGCTTATGATTTTAGCAGCACACCATTTAATGGTAATCCGTCCGGGTACATCTTTCTTAATAAGGTTGAGATTTGGCCTAATTTAAGTCAGGTCATCATCCCGCCAGTCATTATCCCACCGGTCATAACTCCACCAGTGAGTCCGGTTGTTCCTACGGTTGTCAATAATAGCAATTTGGAAGTTTCACAACTTATCAACACCCTGCAAACAAATCGGCCGGTGTATTATGAGATCCTCAATCCTCATTTGGTCAGGGAAGTGGAAGTTGCGGCCCCATCCATGGTTTATGCGTACCATTCATTATCCCCGAGCGATACGTCCGCTTTCGACAATATCCAGTTGGAACCCAAAGCGTATGATTATATCGAGGGGCGTGAGAGTGTAAATAATCCTTCGTCAGAAGAAGGGGCACCCATCGCTGATAGTAGCAACAGCGATGATAAGTATGATAGGTATGCCAGCCTTGTCGGATCGTCCAGTTCCGGTGGTTATACAGAGAACGCCAGTGGTTTAGTTGGTGTGCGTGGTGAAGATGGTCCGGCCGGTGCTATGGGTGAACAAGGCCCTGCCGGTCCCAAAGGGCCTCCGGGTGATGTGTTGCCAGGTCCTGCCGGTCCGTCTGGACCCGCTGGTGTTCAAGGTCAGCAAGGTCAAACAGGGGCAAGGGGAAAACCAGGGGAAAGCTTAGCTGGTCATGCGGGTCCAAGGGGCGCTGCTGGTGCTCAAGGTGCACGCGGTCCTACCGGAGAAGCTGGTCCTAAAGGTCCCACCACCTATGGTCCTGCTGGTCCTGCGGGTTATGCCGGTGATGCAGGTCAACAAGGAGCTGTGGGTGCCGAAGGTTCGCAAGGCACGACCACCAAGGGTATTGCCGGTTTAGCCGGTCCTGCCGGATCTGCAGGCGCTAGCGGTGAAGTTGGAAACACCGGTTCCCAAGGTGCCGCCGGTAAGGTCGGCTATTGGGCGTCTTACAAAGAGTTCGATTTTAACGCTAATGATACTGTTCTTACTACTGAAGACATGCAAAAAGTAAGACAGATTGCATCTTATATGAAAGAAAATCCGTCGCTCAAGATCGGCATTGACGGTGCTACATCCAATGCAGTTGATCAACGCCTCAATGACCACCGGGTGGATGCCATCCGGTCGTTATTGATCGACGAGGGTGTGCCGTCGAACAAGATCGTTACAGGTGCAATACAGGATAAATACCTCAGGCATAAGGGACGCGTTGCTGTGCTTTTCACCACAGACGCTTCATAATTCTTAAGTAAACAAGGTCGTCGGTAAGATATAAAAAGCCTCGCATCGAAAGATGTGGGGCTTTTTTATTGCGCCTATTATTTATAGTTACACGCCGGGAATTTATTAAAAGGTGGATAAAAGTCAGTGATAAGGAGAAGGAGCACCTTCTCAATTTTTGATATTTACGTATTATTGCAAATAACGATTTTTGAGAATAAACGTAGAAAGGATATTTTATGAACCTGTTATGTAGATTGATTCTTGTGTTAACCCCGATGTTTGTTTTGGCCATGGCCAAGGCAGATATTGTTTTTGCAGCGACGAGCTCGCAGGTGGTGAGTTACCAGACCCAGCAGGAGCTTAATGCGCAAAACAACCGCACCATTGAAGACAGGATGTATACCTCCAAGGGCGAGGCCGACACCTCCGATGACACCCCGGAAGAAAAAAAGCCCGCAGCAAATAAAACAAATAAAAATGAGCCGAAATTCTTAGTCAACAAAATTGATGTGCAAGGGGCAACCATTCCCACTAATACAGAGATCTATGAGGTCATTACCCCTTATCAAGGCACCGAGATGACTTTGGCTGATGCCCAGAAGGTAGCGGATTTGCTCACGGATATTTACCGCAAGAAAGGTTTTATCACTTCCCGTGCGTATGTGCCTCCTCAAACCATGAGGGACAATGTATTAACGATCAAGGTGGTGGAAGGGAAGCTGGGGAAAATGAACGTGCAGGGTAATAAATATTTCAAGACCTCTTTGATAAAAAGAAGGCTGCATATGGATGAATCCGGCTATTTTGATTATTCGGCCCTGCAACGCTCTTTGGTTTATATCAATCAGCACCCTGACCGTGTCGCCCGTACGATTTTAGCTCCAGGCGCAGAACCAGGAACAACAGATGTGGTGGTGAATGTGGAAGACCGCCTGCCCATCCATGCCGGGTTTATTTATGACAATTACGGTTCTCGTTTTATCGACCATAACCGTTATGCCTTGACGCTGGAAGATAATAATTTGTTAGGTTTTGACGACAGGATATTTGCCAAAGTCCAGACCTCGGAAGCCAATTACATGCGCTTTGCCCAGTTGCAATATGTTTTTCCGGTCAATGAAACATTAAATGTGGGGGCGTATGGTATTTACAGTGATTTAGTTTTGGGCAAAGAGTTTGAAGATTTGCAAGCCAAAGGCAAGGCCCGGGTCTTGGGTATTTTTGCCGATAAAGCATTGATACAGGATGTGGGTTTTGAATGGCGTATCAATGGCGGATTTGATTATAAGAACATCAGCAATTATGAATTAGGGGATTTGGTTTCCCGTGACAAAACCCGCGTGGCCAAAATCGGTACCGGTTTGGATATCACCGATCCGCTGGGCCGTACCGTCATTGATCCGGAATTAGACGTGGGTTTACCGGAAGTATTAAACGGGATGAAATCCAAAGATCCCATGGCTTCACGTGTCGGCTCCGGCGGTTCTTTCCAAAAAGAACTGATCAATTTATACCGCTTGCAGCCATTACCGTTAGATACATCTTTGTTATGGAAAAACTCAGGGCAGTGGAGTCATCACAACTTGCCGGCCTCGGAGCAATTTGAAATCGGTGGTCCTACCAGTGTGCGCGGTTATGGGCCTGCGGAATTTTCCGGCGATAAGGGTATTTATTCCGCTTGGGAATTGTCGGTGCCGCCTTATTTAATACCTGACACCACCAAAGTGCCTTTCACTCAAGAGAGCCTGAAAGACAGCTTCCGTTTAGTCACATTCTATGATGTCGGTTTTGTGCATTTGAATAATATCAGTGCGGGTGAGAAAGAGGATGAGACCTTACGTGCGTGGGGTTATGGCGTTCGTTTAAATGTGCGTGACAATTTAACCTGCCGTTTTGAGGTGGGTTATCCCTTGGGTAGAAAACCTGCCGACGGTAATAATGCACACCCGTGGATCGAAGTGACAGCGAAATATTAAAGACATAACATTGAATGTGGCAACGCATAAACAGGAGCTTATATGAAGACTTTTAAAAAGTATGTGGCATTAACGGTAGTCATGACCCAGATTTTCTGGTCGGTCAGCGGTTATGCCGATGTGGCTGATTTCAAATCGGTGGTTACGGTCTCGGGAACGGGGAATGTTGACAGATCACAGCCTAATGAAGTCATTATGAACCAGCTTTCGGACAAATGGCACACCCAATCTCAAAGCTTATCATTGAATGGGAATGAAATACTGCAAATAAATCAGCCCAGCTCCTCAAGCATATATTTTAATACGGTCGTCGGTGGTAATCCGTCGAATATTTTCGGTACTTTGAATGCCAATGGCAGGGTATTCCTGATTAATGAAAGCGGTATTCTTTTTGCACCGGGTTCACATGTCAATGTCGGGGGGTTATTGGCCTCTACGTTGAATCTCACAGATGTTGATTTCGTGCACAATGATACGGTGGCCAATGGGTATTACCGTTTTGCCGGGGCCAGCGGATTTGGAAATGTTACTAACCAAGGTACCATCAAGATCAATGCCCCAGGTGGTTATGCCGCTTTCCTAGGTGCTAAGGTCAGCAATGAAGGCACCATCACCACCACAGCAGGCAATGTAGCTTTGCTTAGCGGCGATCACATAGCCATCAATCTGGATCCCAATGGTTTTGTTGCTGCGGTAGGTGCCCCGACGGCAACCGCCCAAGGTGTCAATAATTCAGGGACCATCCAGGCCAATAATGGGGTCGTTGTTTTAACGGCCAAGTCCCTAAAAGGTCTTTTTCATAACCTCATTAATAATGACGGGATTGTTGAAGCGAATGGTATTTACATCGACAGCAATGACGAAGTAAATTTGACCAATACTTTAAAAGCAGGAAGTGCCGGGGTGAGTGTTTCCGGGGGAGATGTTAATATCCATGATGCCAACATCTCAGCTCATGTCACCAATGGCTCAAGCTATGTCAGGGTCCAATACGACGGCAGCTTGAATGTCACCAACAGTAATATTGCCTCCACGTCAGATTTAACCACCGGCAGCGCACCTACTTCTTCATTGACCATTGATGGTAATGGCGAAGCCAATATCAAGAATTCCCAGGTCAAGTCGGTGGTCAACAGCACGATCACGGGTGTTGATGCGTCCCATCTTATTACCGGTGGCTCGCATTTGCAGGTTAATTCCAACACCAATAGTGCGGGTAAGTCTGGCGTTACATTGGATAATTCTCAACTAGAATCATCAGTCAATGGGGCCACGGCTTTTGCCAATAATTCAATTACGTCTCAGGGTGCCGTACAGCTGATCAATGGAACAACGGTCAAGACCAATCAGGACGGGGTCCCCGGTGCTTTCGGTTATGAGAAAATGACGGTCACCGGCAAAAGCATCACGGGCAATGGTTCTTTCCAGAGTACAAAAGACACTGTGGCTCTGTCGGCAACTGACAGCATCGGTACCAATGGCGCATTAAAAGTCGATGCCCGCGTATTGAATGCAACGGCTACTAATGGGGACGTGCGTGTGACGGTACCTCATGATGTGGTTTTGGGTCAGCCTTCTTTGGCTTTGACGGCTGACAAACTAAGTGTTGTTTCATCGCCAGATTGGTGCA
>CAZBJT010000070.1:0-7349 GCA_964492215.1 uncultured Planctomycetales bacterium
TGCGATTTTCTTTCTTACCGTTGTACTCAAATAAATGCCCAAGCACAGGCACTTTGGAAAGAATAGGCACCCCTTGCTTATTATTTTCTTTGGCCGATGTGATCAAACCACCGATGGCCACAGTTTGATTTTCCTGTAATTTCACCAAAGTATTGATTGATTTGGTAGTGGTCTGGGGAGCTTCAATGGTGGTATTACCGGAAGTGATGGAACGTATATTATCGATCGTCGTCACCACCGGTGTCACAGACAAGTAGATCTGGTCTCCAACTATATTACCCAATAAGCGCATGGTCACCCCCTCTTGCACCTGAGACGTCGATACCGACGTGACTGTTCCGGTTTGGGTGGTTTCAAACGTGGACCGGTCCACGAAACTCTGGGTGGAACCTACCTGGATAATGGCCACCTGATTATTCAGCATCACCACTTTAGGCTGAGAAACCACCTCGACGTGCCCCTGCTTGGCTAAGGCATCAAGTACGAATTTCACCCCGTTCGCACTAATACCGGAACCGCTCTTAGAACCATCCGCTGATACCGTAAAAAAATTACCGCCGGTAAAATTACCTGATGCAAAATTACTAGCCATTCCAATACTATTGAGCGTCTTTAAATTTTGTGCCAGGGCATTCCAATCAATACCCAGGCGATTCTCATCACTAAAAGATACTTCCACGACCTTAACATCGACTTCGATTTGCTGCGTCACCCGTTTGGTCAAATCATCGAAATAAGCGGAAATTTTATCCAATACCCCCGGACTATCCGTGGCGATCACGGAGCCTGCCGATTTATTAATAGAAAATTGACCTGACTCAGAACATAACATTTCTAAATTGTCCCTCACATCATCCCAGAATGAGATTTCATGCGCGCCATTCTCCACAGTGACTTTGGCACCTAATTTTACCTGTTGATTAGTGGACGCTTTCTGGCCGCCCGCTGAATTATCATCACTGGGTTGAACAAAAGACTCATTACTGGTGGTATCGTTAAAACTTTGTACAACCGGTGGAAGAACAATACGAAATACCCTGGTTTCTTGCGCTAATATGATCAAATTACCATCCTGAACCTTAAACCCATAATTTAAAGGAAACAATATGGTCTTAAGTGCCTTCTCAATGCTTATCCCCTTTAAATCCACATTTACTTTTTTATCTTCCACGCCGGGACCTAAAAGCGCATTATGGCCGGTGGCATGGGCAATAGACTTTATTAAAATACTCAAAGGAATATCCGACCCTCTTAAAGTAACCGGTTGGTTAAATACCTTCGGTATATCTCCGCCTTCTTTAAGAACGTCCCCTGTTTTTGCTTCAATGGGAGCAGGTTTGATCTGCGGTGCCGCAGCTACGGACGCAGATGAAACTTTAGCTGCCCATTCCTCATGCATAATGACTGCGCGCTTTCCCTCATCCAAGGGACCATTGGCCGCGTAAGCATTAAGGCAAAACAGTGAGATTAGTAGTGTCCCCATGATCAATTTGTTTTTGTTCATAATCTTCTTTCTCCTGAATGGCAATGGGGTAGGCAGGCGATTTCTGCCATTCCCCGGGTTTGATAAGCACTATTTCATTATGCTCAGGGATAAAGACCCCATGCGCAATATGCGCCGGTACCCGTAAATCCTGGACAATGGGTGCTGCCCAATGGTAATAAGGGAATTGCCCACCCTGAAATTTAGCAGCAATGACATCCATTTGTTCTTTTATCCCGGCACGATAGCCCTGTTCATACACGCGCGTAGGCGTTTGTCCATTGCCGCGCCATGAAGCACAGCCGCAACAAACAAGAACGACGCATATATTCAAATACTTCAGTAAATGACCACGGGTATTATTTAAGCCCATACGGATGCTCCTTTGCGCAACATTCAATGGCCCGCATCATATTTCCTTTAAACTCGTCGACCTTATGCCAAAGGTAATCATTATTCCGTGCCTCGGAATTGGCAGCCCAATATAAATAGGGATCAGGGATCAACCGCACAACACCGCAACTGCTGTCTGTGATGATCAAGGCTTCGGAGAACTTACCTTTACGTGTTTCCAGTGTTTTTAAGACTGTGATCACCGCCCCATCTAAAGACAATTTATCTTTAAGCAAATCGATCACACCGCTTTCCTGTTTAAGAAAAATCTTATTAGAGGCATTCGCCTGGATGGCAATGCCGCTTTCCTGACGGGTCAAATCGGCCATTTCCTGGGTTATTGCCGTCACCGAACACCGGTACTTACGAAAAGTCTTAAAAGCATTCGTGATAAAATCAGCGGTATTCTTGACCTTTAGCAAAGACCAAGCCTCATCGATCAATAGGAACTTACGCAAAGGCCGCATGTTCATTTGAGCCACAAAATTAGTCATAAAAAACATGAGATTCAACAATACAACTAATTGTAAATCGCTGTACGCGGATAAATTAGCCAGTTCAAAGACGGTAAAACGGCCTTTGATCTGGAATTGATTCGGCCCATCGAAAAACCCGCCATACGGTCCCTTACGGGTAAACGGTGTTAAACGAAGGGCCAACGTCGGTCCCATCACTGAATTGATGCCCTGATCTTCATTAAATTCATTATCATTAAGAATAGCCACCACATCTGAAAGGATAATTTCTCTCTCCTTAATGGTGTCATAAGCTTTTAAAACTGCCCGCTGAACTAGACCCTCTTCTTCACGGTTAAGCCTGTCGCGCTCATCAGAACCGGAAGCCATTTGTGTCAATAAAGACATCAAGAAAGAGAGGTTCTCAGGTGTTGGTTCATTCATAAAGGGATTAATTGTCACCGGATGGTTTAGGTCAAAAGTCATGTATTGGCCGCCCAATATGGAACAAAGTTTTTTATAAGAATCACCCTTATCCAATACAAAAAAATGCGCGCCCAAACGTTCATTTTGCATAATAAAATCATTCATAAAAAAACTTTTACCGGCACCCGACGCCCCAATGACCACCCCATGAGGATTGGTATTGGAATCAAAAAAATCCAAAAAGACCACTTCGCCCCGGCGATTTATGTACATTTGCGCAGGGGTCTTAGTACCGGTTGTCGACCCAAATAGAGGAAGCATGTCAGCGGCATTAGGTGAAGCTATGCGTTTAATACGTTTAATGAATTTCTCATAATAAGGATCAAAATTAAGCGGCAGGCTCGCCAAAAAAAGTGACGCACCGATCAAGCTTTCTTTAAATCCTTCGCAATTAAGCCGGCTTAAAAGATTGATCATATTATCTGCAGCTTCTTCACACTTCTTTTTATCTGCGTGGCGTACAATAAAATGAACGCGGCCGTACACGACACGCTGATTGCCTTTGAACATATCTCCCAGCACTTCGTCTAATTCTTGTTTCTGGGTGGTTGCTTCAATTGATTTGTCTCCCAACCAATTCTGCTGGTGCATAAAATTAAAACTCTTTTGCATGTTCAAATGCCCCACCGTTTCCCCGGGTGGCGGCACCGTTAAATTAATGACCATCATCAGATCAGGGCAAGCATCCAAAAGACAAAAGCGCATAGCCTCATGCAATTCACGGCTGAACATGCCAGGTTGAGTGCTGTCCGGCAGTTCTTTAAGGCTTACGACCTGATAAGAAACACCCTCGAATTCAATTCCATCTCCGTTGACATGAGGCTCATTAAATAAGATTTGATTGCGTATGGCTTCACTGCCCTCAACATCAAGAGAAATAGCAGGCACATGCTCAACACGTTTCGGATTTAATACCGGATAAAGGAAATCAGCCAGATCTTGATCATTAAAAGACCTATACGCCAAACCAGCCGCTTGCATGACTCCTTCCATTAAATGAACGTATTTAATGAATTCTTCACAGTGACCGTCTATTTGTTGTTGCAAATGCTGCCCTATGTCCTCTGTGCGGGGATGGAGAAGACTCTGTGCTTTTTGCCATATATTGGGACGCAGCCATTGAGGAAAAAAACGCAATGTCACTAACACACGTATGCGCCGCGGGGTAAACGATGGCGATTCCTGCGGCCAGAAGCCGCCAGAAGCCGCACGCACATGCGCTAAACGGCCTTCGGTGAACAGCCGATCACAGGCATGCCCTTCATTATAATTATCATAAGCATGTAACCTGTCCTCCACGTTTCTTTCTCCCATCAAAATAAACTGGCAGGCCAAATCTTTGGATGGCAGACGGGTCAAGAAATTGTGTGCTTGCGCAGCCAGGGATAATAAATGTTCTTCATTCTTACCTTCAGACTCCCATAAAGTTATTTGCCATATCTTTCCCAAACTGCCGTCATGATTAATAAACATATCATTAACATATTCAACATACGGCAATAGTTCCACAAACGAGGCGCCCTGAAAAAAACATGTTTCCATTTGTTGACGGGTGATTGCCATTACTTTATCCCTTTTTTATTTAAAAGCCCCATTGATGCGCCATCTCTAGTTACAGGCTGTAAAGGCACGATCATGTCTGCCTGTGCACCATCAGGACTTTCCGTATCGATAAACCACTTAGGCCCCTGGACCATTACATAGGTCCAATGCCCGGCCACCAACACATCCGGATCCGATTTACTTTTCTGGTCCGGGACCCATACCTTACTCACCTGTGGGGCTTCCACCACCGGCACATAAGGTTTGACATACCCGTATGTATTCTGTTCAGTCAATTTGTCATCGATGAATTTCTTCATGTCTTTACGGCTTTGACCCACACTATCGGCATATACATCCATCAACGTTCGATGCTGCGCCTTGGGTTTTTGCTGATGAGCGGTGGCACAACCGCTAATCGCTGATATGACGACTAGACAAATTAAGACGCGTAAGTCCATCAATGGTGACTCCTTTCTGGACGATAAAATACACCTGTTGGCCATTGCTGATATGAATGGCCGGCACCATATTTTCGGTTTGTTTGGCATAATAGTCGGAAAGGTGTCCTGCACTTTTAGCCAGGCCTTCAAATACGGCATTCTTGGCCGGATTGCCCGTCACTTCACGGGCTGTATCGCCAAATTCATTACGGCGAACAGTGACCTCTTGATCAGCCAGGGCCTGAGAACCTCCTGATAAAAACCCTGACATAAATGTGGCGGCTAATTGCCCACCTGTATTGCGTATGACCTGTCCCCGTACACCTAATTCTCCATATGCATCGGTGACATACCCTAGATTCTGTTCATTTTCAAAAGTGATGCCACTGGGTAAAACGGAAGATATGGCAATGATCTGTATCAAGGCCCGTTCGGACACTAAATCGCCATAAGCTTTACCCAACACAAATGCACCTTTAAGCGGGATGCGTGTCTGATTTGGTCCGTAAAAAGCCTCATCCAAAGAAATCAATACAGGCAAAGGATTATTCTGATCAGCTGTGGCATAAACACCCGTCAATAGAGTGCCTTTACAAAAACTACCCAATGGCAGATAAACAGAATCTCCATTGTTGTCAGGTTCAATCGGTTTAATATCTGCGATGGCTAATTGTATGTCTGCCTGCGGCTGCATGGTTGCAGGCAAATGTTCAATATTGATCTTGTCTTGCAACATCTGAAAACGGTCATTGATATTGGCTTCTATTTTTCTATCCCGCTCTTTTGAAGATTTATTCATTTCATCCTGTTTTTTCTTCAAATCATCGGCGATATTCTTCATCGCCTGATATTGCTTTTGCATATCTTTTAACCTGTCTTCAAATTCATAAGAACTCTTCTCCAGACGGGTGATATAAGCTTTTTCTTCCACACCACCGACCCCCAAACCAATCGGGGTATTACTTTGAGGCATGTCCACATGTGTTTGGTTCATCGGATGCTGTCCAGGCGTCACTAAAAGGCCCACTAAACCGAGAACGATTATCCCAATCAGCGGATAAGCAATAAACGGGTTCTTTTCCACCCATTGTTGAATAGATTTTATATTCATAGACATGACCTTTGCCTGTACATTTTATTTCTCCACCACCATATAAATGCGCGTCCGACTGCCCTGCTGTGATCTCTCCACCAACGTATCCGCATCAGCACTGATGGCCAATAGATGCGGATAAGCAATGTCCTGAATAGGCACAATGGCTGCACTGTCAGTCAGATTCTCAGCAGTTAAGACCAATCCGTTAAGGGTAGGTAATTCAAAAACCGTATCAAGCGTCAATCTTATCTTGCCTTGGGACAAAAGCCTCTGCTCCTGGGCTTGCAAGACCGTGGCACCCGCCGGCACGCGGCCTTGGATCAGTAATTTCATTAAATCCATCACATCTCCACGGTTTTCATTAGATGAACGGCTGGGGTCAAAGGCGTATAAGACCTTAACTTTAGATTCATGGGTATTTCCCATAATCAAATTCAACGGATAACTCTCACCTTTGACCGATGTGACGAAAATATCTGCGGGATTATCATTTTTAGGTAAAATAAAAACAGAATCATCCATGACCTCAATCAAAACACTGTCTGCCCCTCCGCCTTTGACAATCTTGGCCACCTTTTGAGGAAAAATAACTTCCGTGATTTTGCCCGAGGCCACCGATATATTCAGCGGCCTGCCGTCATAATAAAGACTTGGGACATCCGCATGCACAGGTAAAGGGAGGCAAAAAAGCATGACCCACACGATCAAAAAAATCATAGCTGGCTCCTATTGACATCTTCATCAATATCATCAATCATCAATCCGTAAGGATTAGCATCCGTGGGATCGACTTTCTTTAAACTGATGCTATAGGTAATATTCTGAGTGGAAATAGATTCTTTCCCCACAAACACTGTTTTTTCACCGGTAACACTGACTCTATAAGATTTATTATCCTTAGTTAAAACAGGATCACCTTGAATTGAAAACAATGAAGACATATTGTTATTTTTGACCTGGGCAATATCATTCTTTAATCGCGTTTGAGTTCTACCTAGTAGACGGGGAGACATAAATTTCTGGGTGCGCGTATAAATATCGTCGACGGTCACAGGTGTAAAGTTATTCCAATTCAATACCCACCAGACGGTAAATACCGACACGGAATTTTCCGGGATGGATTGCGGATAAGCAATACCCGCTTCCCTGAAAGAAGGAATATAATAAATCGGCTTTGGCTTTAAAACAGTTTGAACAAGACTCATCGCTAGAACCATACAAACCCCGCTAAGGATTATCAGCATGACCATTAGTTTTGCATTAATGGACTCTGCTCTAGACCATCTTTCTAAGAACAATGAATATTTTTCTTTAATTGGATGCTGCATAAGCTGTAACGATTTACTTTTGTTAAAGGAACTATCAATCCCGGCAAAGCAAAACCTTTTGAATAAATCCAGTGCAGCAAATACCCCGGGGGCTTATCGCGTTTAAACCATGCCAAGCCGATC
>CAZBJT010000071.1:0-7295 GCA_964492215.1 uncultured Planctomycetales bacterium
GGTCACAGGCGTGACCAACTCCATGACCGGTGATTTGACCGGTGTGGTCTTGTCTTTGATGCTCTGGGCCAGCATTTCTTTGTCGCGTGTTTCCCAAGCCACCGCTTCGGTTGCCGGCACAGCACGTAAATTATTATCGAATTGGCTAAAGGTATAGGTGTAGCGCACTTCATCATTGGTGGGCTGCTCATTGGTGGCCGTTAAGTTATACACCGCCATGGTGCCCACATTGTTGGTGACATCGCCGTAATTGTATTCGAAACTGCGCGCAGCCCCCGCTGGGTTGGAGATCAGCACCGCATTCATGGCTTCTTTCCTGGTGCCATCGGCATTATGCCACATATAAATCTCACCCTTTTCATTCTTCAGCGGATGGGTCACATCAACCAAGACCTTCACCGTGGTCGACGGGTTCTTGGTGTCATTGTCGCTCAAGGCCATTTCCTGGTAGGCGCCATTGGCATAATGCGTGCCGCTATACACACCGACAATTTCTCCGGTGAACCAATCCATGGCCACTTGATTGACATTGGGGTCAGCGAAAATCTTGGCATTCTTAAACGCTGTTTCAATGCGGTGTTGAGACGGCACCATGAAGCTCGTACCCGGCTTTTGCCAGATATTGAATTTCTTTAAGAAGGCTTCATTCTCAGTACGGAAACGATGGCTGCGGAACATCACCCATTTACCCTTGTTGATGTCACCCTTGGCAGCCTCGCGCACATCATACTTATAACCAAAGGCCCATTCGGAAGCCGGACTCTTCTTGCCCGTGTAGTTCGCCGGCACATATTCACCGCGGTCATCAACAAATTTACCCTTAGCTCCGCGCTGTATGCTGTACTGCACATATGGATCCATGTTATTCAGCGCCTCGACCATGTATAAAACTTCAATGGTACCAAACTTATAGGCGCTCTTTTGCTTCCAGATCGGCACCTTGTTCTCGTCGGCCAATAATTTATTTAAGAGCGGCACGCGCTTGACCACTTCATTGTAAGCATCCAACACAACTTCAACCGGCGTGACTTTGATCGTATAACCCTGGCGTTCCCTGCTCCAGCTGGACTTGGCTTGCCATTTGGGATCGCTAAAGAATGCTTTGATCTTCTCTTTATTGTCCGGATCGTTCTTATTGTCTTCAACAAACTTTGTAAAGACCCTTTGATCATGCATGCCAGGATCCATCAACCTATCCAAAATGTCAGGTGTGCTGGCCGGGTTGCCTTTGTCATCTTGTATATCCACCAAAATACGTGACAAGCTCCATAGGCTCTCATGGGAAACGCCGTAGCTGGTACCATAATTATCAGCTTTCGTGTACCAATCCGTGCCGGTATTCCACATATCTGTCGCACTCTTGATCCAGAACACCCAGCCTAAGGCCGCTTGCACGCCAGTGGCTTTAATCAAATCAGGCGTACCGTAGAAGGTCTGGAATAAATTAAACGGATAGCTGGCTTGATGCACCAGGCGCACATGCAAGGACAAGCCATTCCCGCCGATGTTCTGACCAAAGAGCTGATCGCCCGGGGTATAAAGGAAGCCTAAGCCGGCCACGACCTTCACCTTGTCCGCTTCAGGGATGCGGGTGTCATTAAGTAAATTGATAAAATTCTGGGCAGCCAAAGCCGGATCGCTATTGGCCGTACTAATAGAGGAAGACAGGTAGTTATATACAGCGTCCACGGCCTTAGCAGTGCTCTTCTGATCATTGTAATTAGCCGCACGCAAGAGGCTCTTTAAGTCCCCTTCTTTTAAGGCAATCTCTTCTTTCAAGTGCTGCTGTGCATCCAACATGTCTTGGCGGTCTTTATCGGCTTTCTCCTTGGCAAGAACACTGTCATCCTTGGTTGAACCTCCAGCACTTAACGTTTCTGTAATATTGTTGTAAACAGCCGCGCGCAATGCTTCCACACCCGCGTCGCTGGCCACATCAGCCGGATTGAGGTAATGGCCATTAGCGGTGAGGACTAAGCGCACTTCATCCCTGCCGCCGACCGCGATGAATTGGTCGGCCTTGACTTCAGAACCAACCGCAACATTGGCTGCACCCAAATGCGTATAAGCCAATGCCACCACATTGCTGCCGCTTTGGGCTTCAGTGATAACAAAATGACCGTCGCTGTTCGTACCGGTGCGCACCACTTTGGCATTCGGCATTAAAGCCTTCACCGGGATGTAATGATCCGGTGTCTTGATCCTAAAGGCAAAGCTTAAGGTCGCTGGATTTTCCAAGGTCAAATACAACTTGGTCTTTTTAATGTCATACCCAAAGCTATTCTCGACGGTCTTAGGGGTATTTTTGATATTCATTTGCGCCAACTGGGCCGCCACATGCGCCTTCAAGTAACCTTCAGGGGCATTTTCAAAACCAAAGGTCGGTACGCTTGAACCCATATGCAGCGCGCGATTCTCCGGCACTTGGCCGTAAATCATTTCATACGCCTTAACGAGCAAGTTGTCGGTGATGCTGTTAAAGTCAGGACGGCTCAATGCTGTCTTGCTCAGCATCAACGCCATCGGGTTTGGTACATGCATATCATTGATCGCCGCAGCCGCCGCGCGATAATCTTCCGGCAAGGCCGCGATGTCCGTCGTGGCACTGACCCCGCCCTGTGCGTCCAAATGGATGATCACAAATTGCCCATGATCGCGAGCCAATAACAATGTCGCCACATCCGGCTGCGTCGGGTTCAAGCGATCAATCGGTTGCTCGGCTAAAGCGGCGAAGGCAGCAATGCTTAAATTATGCTGATAACCAGCGTCGGCGATCTGCTTGATCAAGCGCTGTTCTAAGTTCATGCCATACAAGGACTGATACTGGGACAAGATCAAGGCGGCTTTGGCATCCACATAAGAACCATTGCTTCTTAAAGCGGCCCATGCTTCAGCATTCAAATTATAAGTCGAGGCCGGCACCGCAGCGATATGAGCGGCATGGTCTTCAGCGGTGCGTATCGCATGGGTGTCAGGGGTAACGAAATCCGGATTTAAGGCCGGGGTATTGTTGACAGGTAAGCCCGTAAGTGTAGTTAAGCCAGTTAACGGGGCCGATAATAAAGCAAACGGTGATCCAGTTGCGGGCGGTTGCAGGCGGTGTGTCGGATTTGAAGCCGCACGTGCGGCGGCATCCGGCGCAAAGCTGCTGTCCCAGATAAGCCCGCCACGATTTTGGATATGGGCAATATTGACTTGGTTATTACGGGTGTTCAAAAGCGTGGCACCAGCGCCTGCCCCGGGAGGCAGCTGGAGTGCGCTAGCATCGGTGCCACTCGGGGGCAGAGTTGAGCCCGGAGTAGATGTATATAAATTGCCTGTCGGCAGCGCAATCGCATCAGCCGGCATGGTCCCGGTCGGTGGAGGCGGTGCAATCACAGCCATCGGAGGTGTCGGCATGGTAAATGGCATCGGCGGCAAAGCAGCCGGATGAGCGCTCGGCGGTAAAGCCGGCACCATAGGTTCATGACCGGCCGGTGCATGTTGGGCCCTGTCGCTGACTATATGCGGTGATGTAACAAATGACGGGATGCTGTTAAATGTCGGATTCTCATACGGCATGCCCTGCGGCATATCAGGCACCGGCATCGGGGCATGATGTTCAGCGGCATGGGCGATTGAAGTACCTAAACCACCGCCCAATGCATAAACACCGATGATGAAACCAAAACCAGCCCTCATGACCCAAGGATTACGGAAGAACTTATAATTTGCACTGTAAGCAGCAGTGGCCTTAGGATCGGCTTTCACATCCAGGATAGAACTGCCACCCATCAAGCCCTTAGGATACACCGCTTGACCATCACCCGTGTAAGCAGGCACATCGATATAATCGCTCTTGCGGCTAGTATTTTCCGCAGCCCGAGCGTGGTAGGAATCCCTGAATGCCGTAGCAGCCTTAGCTAATACAATCCACCCGATCACAATGGCAACAATCGCTACAGCCACCACAACCGGGCTTAAGGTGCTGCTGCCAACCGCAACAGCTGACAAACCAAAACCGGCTGCCTTGACACTGGTGCCCTTCAAAGCACCTAAGCCAATGCCGCCTATAACCAACTTGTTATATATATTCTGAGCGGGCGCACGAAGGGCACCGACCTTTTCAGCAGAATTTTGAGAATTCCCCGCTGACTGATCCGTGCTTGGACGCACCTCTTCCGCCTTGGGTTTACCGTTATTTCCGGATAGACCTGCGGAAGGACTCCTAGACTCCTTGGCAAAACTATTACCAGTGCTTAGGTCTACCGGCGGACGCAAATTCGTCGCACCTTGGGCCTTGGGCACAGTATCTACTGAACCTGTATTTTTAGCGTCTACGTCGCCACTCTTGGGTGCTGCGGACATACGTCCCGCGGCTTGCGCACTGGGCGCACCTTGAGCGCTTGTATTCTGTTCGCGGTTTGAACCGGCGCCAGAACTAGACACGCTACTTTCATCTCTAGGTACTACTTTGGTACTTCTTTGCGTACGGGTTGCCCCAGTACGAGAACGGGTATTGCTGTTTACTGCCTCTACGGTACTGCTATTCTCGCTTATAGCACCATTGGCTAAGCCATTGGTGTTGCTTCCTGCTGCATTACTGCTGTTGTTACTACCTGCGTTGCTGCTTTGTGCTACTGTACTGCCTTGTTCATCGCGGGCAGAGCTTGCGCTAACCACACGATTTGATTCCGTGTTCGAACCTGCACTTCTGACACTACCATCTACTGCAACTACTGGACTACCATTGCTTTCTGTACTATTGCCCTCACTTATTGCATTTTCATCTGGCAGATCGCCTGAGGAGGCGAAGCCAGAGCCGATACGACCCGGACTTGAGACCTGTTTAAGGACTTTTTCTAGTTCAGCTTCAGTATCATGATCGTGCACAGTTCTTGTTTGCCCTTGGGCCAAACGCACGTTTTGCTTAGATTCAGTTGGAGTAACCTCGGCCATCGGTCCAGGCCCAGTAGGTGTTGGTCCACCAAAGCCCGTAGGCACAGGTACAGGACCTGCGACAGGCGGTGCTGTAGGCACAGGCGGCGGTGTTGGTACAGGTGTGCCGCCAACAGGGCCGGTCGGTGCTGCTGGTGCGCCAGGGCCGGCTGGAGCAGCTGGTGCAGGGCCAGGGGCCGCAGGGCTGGCAGGACCGGTCGGTGTTGCACCAGGGCCTGCAGGGCCGGTTGGGCCATTATTAGCCGGCGGTGTCGGAACACGTGGTCCGGGCGGCGGCAGAATAGGCACTTCGCTCTTCAACGGTATAGCCTTCTTCTCAGTATTTATCGCTGGATGATCCAGTTCTACAGTGGCTGTTTCCTCAGATGCGAGATCTTGCTTGCCGCGCAGCTTGTTCCAGGCTTTTTGCATCAAATTTTGCTGCGGCTGAGCTTGAGGCTGCTGGGTGACCTTGGCATTAGGATTAACCACCAACGGCTGCTCTTTATTGACGGGCGCTATTAAAGTGACGATGCGATTACTCTCATCCAGCACAGCTTTGGGTATGGTCCAGGTCTTGCCGTTAATGACGCCTAAAGTCAATTCGGTTGCAGCAGGTAAAGCCACCGCATCGCTGATCTCAATCTTATCAACACCGGTCAAATTAACGCGGTTGCGGGATTTAGCTGCGGCTTCTATAGCTGTTCTATAATATTCATGGCGTGCCACCGGGCCTGGGATCGTGACAGACATTTCTTGGCCATACAGCGTCATCTTTTCTTGCTTGGCTTTTTCTTCACGGTCCGTTTGAGCCAATTCCGGAATTTCCGCTAATTGTTCTTCAATCTTAGCTTTTTCAACCGTGGCAATAGAGGCTTGCCACAAGGACATACTCAACTGTCTCTCCATGGCGCGGTATTCATAATAATCTTTCACCGGATCAGCGGCTTTAGGATCGAAAGCTGTACGGGCATTCTGCTTGCGCATATTAACCGCGATCAATTCTAAGGCATCCAGGGAATCGAGCATCTGGGTCAATTGTATCGGATGGTCGGCGGGCAGGTCTTTGACAATGTCCTGCATGCGGCCTAAATCATTGTTATCAATCGTGCGGCCGGTCAATGCTTTCAAGAAGGCCAATGGGTCGGCGGCTTTGGCGGCTGCTTCCAGCATGTGTGCGGCACCGGTATAAGTGAAGCCGCCCGGTTCGCTGCTGGGCTGGCCCATTTGCCAGTTCAAGCGCAAGACCATCTCGTCGCTCAATAAAAGGCGCAGGTCCCTTAATTTCAAACGCAGGACCATACTAGCCGGAACGGGCAAGTGTTTCTCCCTTAATTGATCTGCTTTTTGCTGATTGGCATTGATCAAGTTGACCCGGGCCAGCACATCAAGGGCGGAGGCGGTATCCGTAAATAAATGAGGGTTGATGGAGACCTGGCGGCGCAAATCTTGTATGCTGCCGTCGCTCAAATATAAATTATCGTTGAGGAATTCATTGGCTTCGTTTAAGGCCGGCACGTCGCCATTGGCTAAACGGATGATCACCGGTATCAATTCAGGATTGACCACGGCCTGGGTGGCATAACGGAACTTGAGTTCACCTAATTGCGTCGGTGTTAATTGTTCCCTTAAAACTTTTAAGGAGTCTTCGGTCTTGCTGAAATCCCTGATGGAGCGGGCATGCTCATCCACGCCGGTGGCCAGGGCATATTCATACAGCGTCGGTTTATTAACGACCGTGTCGGCGGAGCGCATGCCTTCTAAATCGCCATAGGTCAATTCGGTTTGGGCTTCGTATTGGCGTTTTAATCCAGCCAAACGATCCAGGGCTTTGGCCAAACGGCGGAATATGGTTTTATTGAAAAGATTGACGGCGGTATTGCCGTTCGACGGGGCCAGGCTGTCCATTTGTTGCCTGTATCCCATGACTTCACGTTCAGCGGCCAACACATCCTGATACATTTGATCCAATTCAGGGTTGTCAAAACGCTGGGCTAGGCGGGCGAATACCGGTTGGATTTGAGTAACACCTTCATCCACATGCAATGCTTCAGCGACTTGCAGGCCTAAGCGATGCGGGGCTATAAGTGACGACTTCATCCATAATAAGGTAATTTGTTTTAATTGCTCGGCGGTGACGGGCTCATTGGCATTGGCCCGACGGCTGGCCCAGAAATCCACCATGACCGCGATGGCGCGGGCTTCTTGCTTATTGGTCAAACCGGCATTCAATACACGCAAACTAATGTCGAATGCAGTTTGGGTCAAGGCATCACCCTTAAGAGCGATGATCGCTTCTTCACTTAACGGTTGGCCATTGATCGTGATGCCGGTCATGCGGGCCAATAAGTACATGTCGCGGCGATTGACACCACCTT
>CAZBJT010000072.1:0-7204 GCA_964492215.1 uncultured Planctomycetales bacterium
TCCTCAAAGAAAATCTCGTACTTCTTATCAGTCCCTCTTTTATTCCGCTCATCATCAGGTATAAATCGCAGGTACGCCGTAGTCTGCTTCACACCGATGGGAGGCATACAACCGTATTCTTTAAGTAATACATATTGTAATAAAACATCATTGCTGTCCGGATCGGTTTGTTTGATATTAGGATACTTATAAAAAAATATATTGAGTACGGCGCGAAACACAGCCAAATTATCATTAAAAGCATTAAGTGCGATTGAACTTAATGCAAATTCTTTGCGTCTCCCCCTAACGCCCTGCACATCAATAGTAGCTCTTGCGACAGAATGATGATCTGCTAAAATTAGGCTGTTCCCATTCACCCCTGTAACAGAACCGCTATAGTTCCACTCGTAAACCACCGGATCGCCACCACCTTGAGGCACAATTTTAATGAGAACCCCATCAGCGTCTAAAGCAACACCTTGAGTTGCAGGGACTTTTATTTCCCGCCGGGGTGGTTTAATCATGGCAGCATCGCCTGTGCGCTGTAAACGCATGCCTGCTTCTATTAAAATCTTGCGTTTATTGGATAATTGGGCTGAATTGGCCATATGGTCGAGCACGATCATGGCGGGTGTTGCATTTAATGAAGTGGCCCCTCTTGTCAGCGACAAGAGCACCCCGCCGGAAAAATACTTCTTAGGGATCATTTCCTGGGTGGCTGGGTCCATTTCTTCTTTAATGTAGTTGTAAACGCCCTTTTTAAAAGCCTCGACATATTGCTCATATATTTTTTGCTTCACGGCAGGATCATCGGTGTTGATGCCTGCGGTCTTGTTTTGATCGATATAAATCTTTCTAAGCAAACTAGCTTTGACCTTTTGCTTATACCAGGTGGCCAAAATAAGCGAATGATAGACCTGACGTAATTGGGCGAAATTCCTGCCCTCATTGACTTCTTTTTCCAGCTGCGGGATGACGATTTCGCGGACGACTTGGGAGCCGATAGAATGCGTTTGGTGTGTAGGCGTTTGATTTTTCTCAAGTGCGAGGTAATCTTCTTCTAGCATTACTTTTAGTTTGGCGTCGATGATGTAGGCGACGTTAGTTTTGGCGTTTTCGTAAACGACGGCTTTTTCAGGGATGATCCATACTTTGTTGAATGTGTTGACTGGAACTTCAGTATTACCGTATTTCTGACGGGCTAAGGCATAAACCCGGGACCAAAATTCCCGGCCTATCTGCTTTTCCGGGTAAATCAAACTGGCGGTAATCTGTTTTAAAATGTAATCCTGGGCCAGCAAATCCCTGCCCATCCCCGTCAGCCCAAAACTTTCAGGGATGATGCGCTCTTTTTCATAAGGCGAAAGGTTGACCCACAGGTCTTTTTCAGGGACGGTCAATGAAGCGAGGAAATATTTAAGCAGCTTGGTCGATTCTTCTTTGAGCGCATCATCGGATATTTGGCTATCGCCCTGGTCTAAAATAAAATCAAACTTGAAAGGATCGTCGGTGTGGACTTTCACACCTTTTAACAGTGGCGGCTCAAAAGCAGGGCTTAATGAGATCATGGTGCCCGGCTTGGGTAAAAAAAATTCGTCGGCACCTGCTTTGGGCATAGGCCCAAGACTATTCAGTAAAAAGCCGCATACAGCCAGTATATGTATAAATGGGGTGCGTCTCATACTATAAAGTATTTACTATAAATCAGCTAAAATCAAGTGAGGGTTGATTGTCTTTGCGGAGTATTTCTTCGATCAAATCCAGGACTTCTTCCACGGTAATGGAATCGAATTTGCCTGAGGCGGTTTTTCCCTTAGCATCCAGTTGTATGGCTTCACCCGGCTTATTGGCCAGCACATAACCGCGGGGGCCGAGCGGTTTCCAACGTTCCGGATTGATGCCGGGCTGGTTGCGCAGAAAAAGCGAAATCACATGAATGCCCGTCGCAGCAGCCACATGCACCGGACCTGAATCATTGGAAATAAGCAATCGGCAGCGGCGAAGCAAGGCCACGGTCTGGGCCAAATTAGTACGGCCGCTCATGTCTAAAACCGGTGCGGCACACAAACGCATGATCTCCCCTGCCAATGGCACACTCTCTTTGCCGCCTACTAAAACCACTTTCAGCTGATAACGCTGCGACAGGCTTTGGATCAAATCGGCAAAACTTTTGGTGGGCCAGCATTTGGTTGGGTCGGAGGCCGATGGATGAATGGCTATCACATCATTGGGTTTTAAATGATTTTCCTCAAACCATTGGGCCGCCCACACCTCCGCCTCTTTCTGAGCAGGTACAAATAAATCCAAACCCTGATCTTCTATGCCAAGTGCCGCCAATACATCTAAACAGTACTGAGCTTCATGCTGTAGTCCCCGATGGCGCGTATCAATAACCGGGTGGGTCAATAAAATGCCGAACTTATTATTCTTATACCCCACACGTATAGGCACGCCGGCGGCATAACAGGCTAGATTATAACGGCGCTTGGTATGAAAAATAAATGCCGCATCAAATTGCCGTTCGCGTATGTCATGGGCCAATTGCAGGAAACCGAACAGGTCTTTATGAGCCCCCTTCCTGTCGTCGATAAAGACTTCATCCACATAAGGGTTGCCATTAACTAAATCATATGTCGAGGGTGTCACCAATGCACTAATGCGGGCCTCAGGGTATGCCTTGCGTAAAGCCTTAAACACGGGTGTGGTCAATACCACATCCCCCATGCGGTCGGTGCGGATGATGAGAATGTTTTTTAAAGGTTTAATCATATCAAGATATCCTATCTACGGCAGCCAGCACATCTTCCGGCGGTATGGCGGCCATGCATGTATGCGCTACATCCAGTTTTTTAGGTTCATGGCATCGGGGGCAATTCTCATTGCGATGCACAAAAGTCGCCTTCTTAGACCACGGGGCTGAGGCACCCGGATTGGTCGGCCCAAACAAAGCCACGACCGGCACATCAAAATAGCTGGCCAAATGCATGACACCGCTGTCATGCGTGATCGCCAATTGGCTTTGACGCAGCACATAGGCCAATTGACGCAAATTCGTCTTACCCGCCAAACTCAACGACGGGGTACTCATGCCTTTTTGAATGCCGTTGATGAGCTCCGTGTCACTTTGATCACCGACAAAAACAACTTTGTAACGCCCGGCCAAGGTCTGGGCCGCGACAGAAAAACCGGACGGCAACCAACGCTTGGCTGAATCTGCCGCACTGGGGGCTAACACCACAAACGGGTCTCCCCCCACAAAAGGACGCACCAAGGTTTCAAACAGCTGCTCGTCCTCAGGGGCCTGGATAATGGCTTTGGGTTGAGGTACGGGATTGGCTGCATAGTCATAAACCCTGCGCAAACGCGCCAAATGTTTATCTTTTAAATGACCGTCAAACGGGCCGCCGAAATCCAAAGGAGTCAAATAACGCGGCATCAATAAAAACGGAATGATGGTATTGCGCAAATCCACCACCACATCAAAAGGGATGCGGCGTAATTGCATGAACCATTTCATTTGCGCATAAAGTGAGGCATGTTTATCAAAAACAACGGCTTTGACATCCGGGTTTTTTTCAAACACAGAAACAGCTTTTGGCCCGACGATGACGTACACCTTAGCCTGCGGAAAGTCCCGGCGAAACACATCAATGACCGGGCAGGACATTAACACATCCCCGATATTGGTGAGGCTGATGATCAAAATATTCTTAACTGAAGCTGGCTTGAATAGCATGCATCACATCCTCAACGCTGATTGCCTGCATACACACATTATCCGCACAGGCCAAATGATAACACGGCGCTTTATTACAACCGATATCTTTAAATAGAACTGTGGATCGACCTGAACCCCGAGGCCCAGTGACAGACGGCCGGGTGGGCCCAAAAACCCCCATCACATCCGCACCCACACTATGGGCCAAGTGCAAAGGCCCGGTGTCCGACGAGATGACTAAACGGGAGCGTTTATAAAGCGCCAATGATTGGCCTAAGGTTGTCTTGCCGGCTAAGACCACACAACAGCCCCCTGCTTGTTTGGCAATATTTTCAGAGGCATCTATATCCACTTTACCGCCGGGCAAGACTGTTTTTAAACCGTATTTCTCATAAATTGTTTTGGCCAATTGCACAAACGATTTGGCCGGCCAGCGCTTAAGCGGCCAATTACCGCCGGCATTTAACACAATAAAATCTTCGCCCTCGCCGATGCCGTACTGGGTCAATAGCCGGTCGATGCTTTGCATGTCTTCTAATTTCAAACGCAATTCGCAAACCCTGTCATCGATCTTAAGGCCGAAACCTTCCAATAAATGCAAATAACCGTCGGAGCGATGTGCCTCTTCCCCTAAGGGTTTGACCCAAAGCGTTAATAGCGCCTTAGTCTTGGAAAATCCGATGCGCCGCGGTATACCGGCTAAAAAGACAATTAGTGCTCGGGTCATGGAACGATGCAATAAAAAAGCAGTGTCAAATTTCTGCCGGCTTAACTGATGAATAAGTTTTAATTTCTGCCAGGGCATGCGATGCTTGCCTTTTTCATCGTAGACAATGATACGATCGACATAGGGGCAATAATCCAGCACATCCTTGACCCGCGGCACGCATAAGCAAGTGATCTTGGCTTGCGGATAAATTTTCTTTAAGGCTTTAAATACAGGGGTAGAAAAAATCGCGTCCCCCAGCCAATTGATATTAACGACGAGAATATTGTTCATAGACCTTGATGGTTCGATCGACCATGACATCGGCCGTGCATTTAGTTTCAATGTGCGTGCGTGCCGCTTGCGCCATATGAGCTGCTGCTTGCGGATCTTTTAACATATTGATAATGCCTTGAGCCAATCCTTTAATATCTTTGGGGGTGGTTAATAGGCCGGTCTTGCCTTGTGTCACCAGATCAGGCAAGCCGCCGACATTGGAGACCACAACCGGTATACCAGCGGCCTGCGCCTCCATCACCGAAAGCCCCAAACCTTCCATCAGCGACGGCATGACAAAAACATCAAAGGCAGGCAAGATTGCCGATGTTTGATTAACCACTTTTTCAAAACGTACATGTGCATTTAAATTTAATCGGGCTGACAAACCCTTTAAATGCGCTTCCTGCGGCCCCTCACCGACAATCATCAACTGCACCTTGGGAAAAGCACCGATAATCTCAGGCATGGCTTGAAGCAAGACATCAATGCCTTTCACATCCGACAAACGTGCAATGATACCGATAACCGGCCCTTGTTTAACCTGCCATTGCTCACGGGCTTGTTGACGCAAACGCGCATCCGTCACCGGAAAAAGACTTAGATCAATACCATTGATAATCAAATGCACTTGTTGCGGCAGCACCTTGAAATCCTTAATTAAATGTTCCTGCACCGGACGACTGACAGCAATCACCCCTTGACCCCAACATGGAAACACCCGACGGAAAAAACGGGGCTTAAAGAAACCATGGCAGGTAGTTACCATGGGCACCCCTGTCTGACGGCTTAACAAACAACCCATCACTTGGGTAACACGGGTTTGGGCGTGGATGACATCAATTTTCTCATCATGTATCAATTGCTTTAATGGCCCCAATGCACACCATAATTTAGGGTGTAATTCACTTTTAACCCGTATGTCAAAGGCCGCATGACGGGCGCCATATTTTTGAAATAAAGCCACGCAATCCCCGTCGGCTGAGGCCACCACCACCTTGTGCCCGGCCTTCACCAACCCCTTGCTTAGGGTCAGCAAATAACTGGTGATGCCGCCGGTATTGGCGTGCGTTGTCAGCAAAAGGATGTTCATTTAATTAGCTGCAATACTTTCTTGGCCACTTCCTCAGGCGTGATCTCTTTCATGCACGCATGCGTATTTATTTTACAAACCCCCGAATAACAGGGTGAACATTTCATTTTCTTATGCAAGACCACAGCATTGTTCGACGGCGGCATATGACGCTTGGGATCGGTGGGGCCAAAAAGCGCCACCAAAGGCACACCCTGGCTTGCCGCCACATGCAAAGGGGCTGAATCAGGGCCGATATACGCCTTGCAACGCTTGATCAAGGCCGCCAATTGCAGGATATTTGTTTTGCCGACAAAAGAAGCAGGTTTAGCTTTGGCTTTAGCGATAAGCCGACGGGCCAGATCTTTATCCTTATCCTGGCCGGTCAAAATCACCCGCACATTTTTATGGCCCAGAAGATCGCATAATTTAACCATCTGCTCAAGGTGCCAATTCTTGGTGGCCCATTTGGGTGAAGCAGCAATATTCATTCCCACAAAGACTTGATTGGCTAACCACTCACTGTCTAAAAGCGTCTGCACATAAGCCTCGTCTTTTGGCGAAGGCCACAGCTCCAATGATAAATTCGGCGTATACTCGATATCCAGCATTTTAAGGATACGGAATTGATGCTCCACCGGCGGGATGTCGCGCAGGTCATTATTGATTTTCTTATTCAATAGAAAACCGAATTTGCCATTATTGTAACCATAACTGTACTTGGGCATGATCAAGAATGACAATAAATGGCTGATGCGGTTGTTCTGCAAATCCACCACTTTATCAAAACGGTATTTACGCAGCTCTTTGGCCTGGCGGCACAATGCACCAAAATTTTTGTCCTTCGGATCAAAGATGATCACCCCATTTAAATACGGGCAACGCTGCAAAATAGCACTGGCCTCAGGCGACGTTAAACAATAAATGCGCGCATCAGGGAATTTCTGGCGCAAGGCCTTAAGCGCCGCGGTAGTCAGCACCACATCCCCCACTGCCGTCAGTTTAATGACCAGCATGGCCATGGAACGCGTTAATTCGCGGTACACATCAAGGGTCGCCTCCGCCATATGCTTGACCGTATAACGGGCATCGATCTTTTTGCGGGCCTCGACCACCATCTTGTCTGCAAACGGCTTATCATTTAGAATGCGCAAGACAGCCTGGGCCATACCTTCCGGGTCTTTGGGTAAAACCAACAGACCTGTTTTCTCATCGTCGATGATTTCAGTGACACCACCCACACGGGTCGCCACCACCGGCACACCAGCGGCCTGGGCTTCGATGATCACACGGCCAAACGCTTCTTGGGTGATGGTTGAAAGCACCAGGCAATCGGATTGCGCCAATAATTGCGGGATGTCCCGACGATTGCCCATGAATTCAACGTGATTACTTAAACCTAAACGCTTGGTCAATAAAAGCAGTTCTTCTTTATAGGCTTGCTTCTTAG
>CAZBJT010000073.1:0-2491 GCA_964492215.1 uncultured Planctomycetales bacterium
AGAATTTTCTATTTTTTGTTTCGGTAGTTCTGAAGGGCGGCGCATGCTGCCGGCCGGTGACCGTAAGGTAATGACCTTGTCCCCACCCATGAACTGCAAGCCGCTTTCCTTATCCAGCAGCTGATTGCCTAAATGATTAGCGGATTTAAGCGTGAGGATCTGATGGGTCAAAGCACCGTTGGTATCAGATAATTCGTGAATACGTTTTTCTTTTTCCTTACCTCTATATGCTAACTCAAAAATCTTCATCTGCATATGGGTATAGATCAAGGCCATGATGGTCGCGAATGAAATGATCTTTAGGTATGTCTTAAAACTCATGGGTTCCTTGTGATGGCCCTTAATTTCGCGCTACGGCTGCGCGGATTTGAGGCCTGTTCTTCGTCGGACGGCTCTAAGGGCCTTTTGGTCAAGACCGTTGCATTGCCCTCTTGAGCCAAATATTTAAACGTGTTCTTGGCGATCCTGTCTTCCAGCGAGTGAAAACTGATGACACATAACCGCCCGCCCGGTTTTAATGCATTGAAACAATCGATCAGTGCCTGCCCTAAATGGTCCAGTTCACCATTGACCGCGATGCGCAAGGCCTGGAACGTGCGTGTGGCCGGATGAATGCGGCCGCGTTGATACCCTTTGGGCAAGGCCCTTAAAACCAAATCGGCCAATTGAGTCGTTGTGGTGATACGCTCTTCGGCCCGTCGCTGCACAATTAACTTGGCGATACGCCTGGAGAACCGGTCTTCGCCATATTCAAAAATGATGCGCGCCAGTTCTTCTTCTGAAGCGGTATTGACCATGTCCGCAGCGCTTAAACCCGACGATTGATCCATGCGCATATCGAGCGGGCTGTCTGTTTTGAAAGCAAACCCGCGCGCGGGGTCGTCTAACTGAAAACTGCTTATGCCAAGGTCCAGCAAAATGCCGTCTACAGATTCAACTTTAACCTCAGCTAAAAGACGATTAATATCCTTAAAATTTCCCTGCAACAAATCAACCCTTAAGGACAAAGAACTCAACCGTTTTTTAGCTGAGGCTAAAGAAAATTTATCGCGATCAATACCGATCACATGCCCCTGCGGCCCCAACTTTGCCGCCATCAATAAGGCGTGACCGGCCATGCCCAATGTGCCGTCGACGGCAACTCCGCCGGCAGGCAGATTTAAAAATTCAAGCACTTCGGCGGGCATGACAGATATGTGAGCCGCGTCATTCATAGGGCCACAGATTATTCCAAATCGAGCATATGCTCGGCGGTCTTCTCAAAGTCAACGCTGGTTTTGTTAAAGAACTCCTGCCAGATCTTGGTTTCCCAGATCTCAATGCGGTTTGAAACACCGATAACAATGGCATCTTTCTTGATACCGGCAAAATCTTTCAAATATTGCGGGATAATAAAACGCCCTTGCTTGTCGGGCAAAACTTCCACGGCACCGGAGAAAAACAAACGGTTAAAGGCGCGGGCCTCACCTTTGGTAAAGGAAAGGTTCTTAAATTTCTGCTCCTGCTGGCGCCATTCGCCCTCGGCGAACATAAAGATACATTTATCAAGACCACGGGTGACAAAAAAACGGTCAATGCCGTTATCTTTGGCCACATCGCGAAACCGCGCAGGCAGGATCAATCGGCCTTTAGTATCTATACCGTGTGTGTATTCACCGTAAAACATCTCAACCACTCTCCTCCACTTTGCTCCACTTGAAAGCCAGTATAAAGAACTCCCCTCCCATTGTCAATACACAAAATAGGAAATATTGGGAACCTGCTGTTTTTAATAAAACCTCTCCTACCTTCTAAAAAACCTTTGTGATAATATGATTCATATGAAATTAATGATCAAAAAACCGATGGCGGGAAACACTATTTTACTTTTGATGACATTTTTTGTTTTCTTGCCGGTTTTATCCAGCGGTTTTTTGCTGACGTGGGACGATGCCCATTATTTACTAGATAATCCGACGGTGCGTGACTTTAACCTGCAAAATCTCCTGCATATATTCTTAACCCCCATCAACAATCTTTACACACCCTTAACCGTTTCTTCTTTCGCCCTGGAACATCAATTATTCGGGTTTAATCCACTGGTCTTTCATTTGGATAATCTTCTGCTGCATATTTGCACGACGGGACTCATCATTGCATTGGCCCGACATATTGGACTGACATCACGAGCTTCGCTCTTTGCAGGGCTGCTTTTTGCCATTCATCCCATGCACGTTGAATCGGTGGCCTGGGTCACGGAACGGAAAGATTGTTTGTATGCCTTTTTCTATCTGCTGGCATTAGGGCAATATGTGAAATACGTTACGCTTGGGGCGCGGCGGGATTTTTATTTCTCCGTCGGATGGGGATTGCTTAGCCTATTATCCAAACCCATGGCGATAAGCCTTCCCTTGATCTGCTGGGCGATGGATTATTTATTGGAACGAAAAACCAGCGCGGCCTCGTCTATCAAAGAAAAATTACTATACCTTATCTGCTAGGAACCTTTCGC
>CAZBJT010000073.1:2501-7203 GCA_964492215.1 uncultured Planctomycetales bacterium
CGCCGCAATCACGTTGGGCCAACTGCCTTTTCACAAAATCAAGTTCAATATGGCCGAAGCCATCCTCATCTGGATATGGTCCTTTGTTTTCTATATAGAAAAATTCATCACCCCCTGGCTGTTATTACCTCATTATGAATTGCCCCAGCCGGTGCTCTGGAACCATCCGCTTTATATCAGCGCCATGATCCTTTTCCTCGTCTTTGTTTACAGCATTTACCGTTTTCGCCACAACCGTTACTATGTCTTTGCATGGGCTTATTATTTCCTCTCTATTTTCTTTGTATTAAAGACCAGCCCCGAGACAAGCATAGGTAATTTATCCCTGTTGGGTGACCGGTTTATGTATTTACCTTGTTTAGGATTTTGTTTATGGATAGGGGTAAGTATTGACGGATTATGGCAGGCAAGGAAATCCAAGTTTACCAAAGCCATACCTGTATGTGTCGCTATTCTCTTTTGCTTGTTAGCTGTTAAAACTTATTGGCAAACCAAAATCTGGAAAAATGACATTACCTTGTGGAGTTACGTCATTGAGAAAAACCCTCAGGATCCCCTAGCCTATGTCAACCGTGCTTTTGCCTATGAAAAACAAGGGCAATATGACTTAGCTATCGCCGATAATTCCAAAGCCATCGGGATCAACCCCGGGTATTATGTATCAACGCTAGCGGAAGACTTACCCGTCGATAATGAACAACGCGAAAAGATTGACCAGATCAACACCCGCCTGCTTAACAATCCCTATTATGTCGAAGCCCTGCGCAACCGCGGAAAGATATACAAAACCATCCAACAAAACAATCTCGCCCTGAAAGATTTCAATGAAGCCCTACAGATAAACCCCAAAGACATCGAAATACGCACCCTCCGCTCACAAATTCAAATACAAAAGTAATTCCAGACACCTAGGGTAATATAATCAATTCTGGGACACCTACCGTAACCTTAATTATTTGCTCGGGTCCATGAACCCAGAATAGTTGAAGTTACGGTGAGTGGCTCGGAATTACGGAATTAATTAAATTACCCTAGGTGTCTGGAATTATTTGGCTTTGAAATAGGTGCGGGCGGTTTGGGTGTCTTTGGTGATTTGGGTGATCAGGGCTTGAGGGTTTGGGAAGGTGCGTTCGTTGCGGAGCTTTTTTAGCAGGTGCACTTCAATGGGCTTGCCGTAAATGTTGCGCTTAAAATCAAAAAGGTGGACTTCGACGTGGACGCGGGGATTTTTTGTGCGGAAAGACGGGCGAATGCCGATATTGGCGACACCTGGATAAATCTTACCTGCGATGACCATTTCAACGGCATAAACACCATTGGGCACCAGCACATCCGTATCACAATGAATATTGGCCGTCGGAAAACCTAATTTCTTGCCGCGCCCATCCCCCTTTACCACAACACCGGTGAGCGTCACAGGCGCACCCAATAGACGTTTGGCTTGGGCTATTTTTCCTTCAGCCAAGAGTGCGCGGATGCGTGTGCTGCTAATGGGTTGGCCGGCATTGGTCAAGGCATTGACGGCGTGCATTTCATAACCGCCATCTTTAGCCATCGATTCAAATAAAGCAATATCTCCGCTGCGGTTCTTACCAAAACGGAAATCCGTACCGACAAAAACAGCTTTGACACCCAGGCGTTTGACCAGCACATCTTTAATAAATACCGTGGGATCTATGGCGGCAAAACGTTTTTCGAAACGAATCACCACGCAAATATCCACCCCTAAAGCCTCCAGGGTTTTCAAACGCTGAGGTAAACTCATCACATACGGTAAACGCACATCAGGCCTTAACACATGCGCCGGGTGCGGGAAAAAGGTAATGACCATGGACTTGGCTTTTAAACGGCGGGCAGCTTTTTGCATGCGGCTGATTAACAGCCGATGGCCGCGGTGAACCCCGTCGAAGATGCCGATGGCAGCGGCCGTATGGCCTAACCGTAAATTACGGTTGCCAATGCCGTATATGACTTTCATTAAGCTCCTCTAAACTCACCGAATCTTTAATATCAAAATGACCAACCTTGGTGCGCTCGATCTGGCAAATGCAAGCACCACAGCCTAAGACCTCCCCCACATCCTCAGCTAATTGACGGACATAGGTCCCCTTAGAACAAGCCATAAAAAATTCCACGTCGGGTAAAGCAAAATTCAGCACACTTAATTCATCAATGCGCACCTTGCGGGCCTCACGTTCAACTTCCTGACCCGCACGGGCTAGCTTATATAAACGCTGGCCCTTGTGTTTGACCGCAGAGACCATGGGCGGCTTCTGTTCAATGTCGCCGACAAATTGCTTAAACACGTCACGCACCTTTTGTTCATCAATACCTGTATAAGGCTTTTCCTGCAAGGTCTGACCCATGATATCGGCAGATGTGGTCTTTAAACCCAACCGCAATGTGGCCCGATAGGCTTTGTCAAAAGCAACGAATTTATCGAATAGCTTAGTAGACTTCCCCAATAAAACCACCAAAAGACCGGTGGCCAACGGATCTAATGTACCGGCGTGACCGACGCGGCGCATTTGCAATTTGCGGCGCACGGTGCTGATCACATCATGCGAGGTGATGCCTTTTGGTTTATTAATCAGAATGATGCCCTGTAATTCGCGTTGCACTAATGTTGTTTTCATAAGGCCTTCTTTATCGCAGATAAAATCAATGTTTTGGATTTAGCCAATGTGTCATGGACTTTGCAGCCGGCCGCCTTCACATGGCCGCCCCCCTCGAAGCGTTGGGCCAAACGGGCCACATCGAAATCACCCTGGCTGCGCAAATTGACACGCACTTCTTTAGAATTTACTTCGGTCAAAATTACCACCACCTCAATGCCTTCCAGTGAACGCAAAAAGGTGAATAACTTTTCTTTGAGGTCAAAACTCTTGGAAAAACGAGCAGCTATTTTCTTAGAAAGACTCACGCAATAGACCCTGTTATTGAACAATAAGTCTGCCTGATGGATCAGCTGGGTGAATAATTTCATGTCCGAGACAGGAATACCGACGTAAAGCCGCTGGTACATGTCAGGGGCAGACACTTTTAAATCCATCAAAGCCGCAATCACCGCATGGGTGCGGGCCGTGGTATTGTCGTAACGGAACGAACCCGTATCGGTCATGATCCCGGCATAAAGCAAGGCGGCCACATCACGGTTTAATTTAAAGCGGGCCTCTTTAAGCAAATCAAAGACCATTTCACACGTCGAGGATGCTTTCACATCCACCACATTAATTGTACCGAAACGGTCATTGGTGACATGATGATCGATATTGATCATAGGTTTCCCAGCGACCAACAAACGGGACACGCTGCCGACACGGCTTAAGTCCCCGCAATCACAGATGATGGCCGCATCATAATCCAACTTTTTAACATCAGCGGCTTTCTTAAGCAAACTTGTCTTAGGCAAAAATGTCAGCCATTCGGGGCAAGGGTCCTCATTGAGCACATGCACGGTCTTACCCAGCGACTTTAACCACAAGGCCACGGCCACTGCCGAGGAGATGGCATCCGCATCCGGGTTATGATGCGTGCTGATCAAAAAACAATGATGCCGGCGCACCTCTTTTAAAACAGCGGCAAATTTATTCATCCGATTTTCCCTCCCGCTCATTCTGTTCCTTGATTTCTTGCAATGTTTTATCGATCTCGACGGCGTATTGAATACCTTTGTCAAAAATAAAATGAAGCTCCGGCGTGTAACGCATCACCAGCTTCTGGCTGATGAGCTTACGGATAAACCCGCGGCAGCTGTTCAAACCATCCTGGGCACCTTTAATGTCTTCCGGCTTATCGGAAAGAATGCTAAACCTGATCCTGGCATATTGTAAATCTTTGCTGACATCGACATTGAGTATCGTCACAAAATGCACCCGTGGATCTTTAATTTCCCCAAACTGCAGGATGGTGCTGATCTCTCGTTTGATCATTTCATTAACTTTTTCCATGCGTGGCATAAACAACCTCCTTCAATGCGTCCCATGATTTAAGATATTTTAAGGCCGTCTTAACAGAATCTTCCTTGAGGATTTTATTAAATTCTTTTAAATACCGCTGAGGCTTGATGGTATCGAGGGCTTTGGCCTTGACCGCAGCTTTAAGGAGTTTAATCGTCCCTTGTTCCATCGTAAAGCCCAATCGCGCTTTAAAACGGGCCGCCCTTACAATACGCGTGGGATCATCAATAAAACTTTGTGCGTGCAACACCCGGATCTTCTTTGCTTTCAAATCCGCATAACCGCCATAAGGATCCACCATCTTCCCCCAATGATCCGGCGTGATATGGACCGCCATGGCATTGATGGTGAAATCCCGGCGAAATAAATCATGTTTCATGTCCGAGGGCACCACCGCTGGAAAAGCACCGGGACGCACATATTTTTCCTGGCGGGCTGTGGCAAAATCAACCAGACGTCCGTCAGGTAAATGCACCGTAGCTGTTTTAAAAGCCTGATAAACCTGCAGCTTTGCCCCAGGATGTTGTGCCGCAAAAGCTTCAACCAGGCGCGAGGCATTACCCTCAACTACAATATCTAAATCAAGAGTCGGACGCTTCAATAACAAATCGCGCACCGGCCCGCCAACTAAATAAGCATTGACCCCTTTATCCTGAGCTAATACGCCTATCGAACGCACCAATACCAAAGACTCTTTGCTCAATTGTGATAATAAATTTTTCATTAATTAAATTACCCTAGGT
>CAZBJT010000074.1:0-7179 GCA_964492215.1 uncultured Planctomycetales bacterium
ACCCGGCTGCGCGCCCAGTACATGTCGGTGCCGTCTTTAAAGATCACATACACATAAGAAAAACCAAAATCAGAAAATCCTCGTATGGCTTTAACACCGGGAGCACCCAGCAATGCGGAAACAATAGGATAGGTCACCTGATCCTCGATAATATCCGGGCTCCTGTCCCAACGGGAATAAATAATGACCTGGGTATCGGACAAATCGGGAATAGCATCCAGAGGAACATTCTTAGCCGACCATATGGCCCCCAATAACGAGGCCATGACCAAGATGATCACCAGGAATTTGTGGCGTGCAGAAAATCCGATCAATCGCTCAATCCATGATTCATGCAATGAATTAGTCATGGCTATTTCCCTTTCGCAGCACTAGGGCTATTCATGCCATTTAAAGCGGCCTGCAAACGGCTTTCGGAATCGACTAAGAAATTACTTTGGGCCACAACAATTTCTCCTTCTGTCAGCCCCTCTTTCACCGCCACCATGCCATTGCCCTCAAAACCTATTTTGATTTGCCTCGGCTCAAAAACACCGGCAGATTTTTGCACAAAAACTACCTGGCGCGTACCGGTATCCATGATGGCATCACGCGGCACCAACAGGCTGTCGTCTAATTCCACCGGCATGATGACATTAAGAAACATATTGGCTTTCAATTCCACTAAAGGATTAAGGATTTGAATGCGTACCCGTACGGTGTGCGTCGCCTCATCGACCACTGATGACACGGCACGCACAATGCCTTCCATTTTTTCTTCGTATGTCGGCACTTCAATCACCGCCTTTTGCCCCACATCGACAAAACCCAAGTCACTTTCAAAGACCTGAGCGTAAACCCAGACCGAATGTCCTTGAGGAGAAATTAACACTTCCTCTTTCACACCTGGCTTTTTTGATTTAATCGCACGCAATTGGGCCAATTCATTCTCATCAAGGCCCATATGCAATAACTCATACTCAGCCTTGATCAGGCGCTGCTGGGTCTTGCGGAATTCTTCACTGCCCGCCCACCCTGAGGACTTAACATGAAACTTACGCCAGGCATCGATGTATTCCAATTGGGCATCATATAATTCCAGGTCATGGGCCACATAACCGGGCGCACGGATGGTCACAACCAATGGTTTCTTAACCACCGCCACCGTACGCAAACCCATCATTTGCTGATGGGCCGTATCAATCGTCACAGGCGCATATCCTTCGACGGTATTTGATGCCTGCGGATGCTCATCTATAAGATGCGTCTCTCTTTTAACCAGCTTCATGCCGCATATGGGGCAATTGCCGGGCTTATCGCTAATATAATGCGTATGCATGGGGCAATACCAAATCTCATGCTGCCCCTCATGCTGATCTTGCGCGTGTTGAGACATTTGCCGAAAGATCACAATGCCCCCCGCAACCAGGACCACCAACCCCATCATCACTAACATATTCTTTTTCATCACCATTCTCCTAATATAGACACAACAAAGCACCACCCTTCATCAGATATGAAAGGCAAATCAAACCTATTAAGAGAAAATCAAACGCGTAAGGAGTGGGTTTTTAGGTATAGCGGGATTTCATTGACGATGCCGGGCGGCCCGTCTAAATAAGCTAAGTTAAATTTGATTTTTACAGGCGTAAAAGCAAATTCAACCGCATGGGTCATTGCATAAACAATTTTCTCAATGGAAGGTGTGAGGACAAAAGATTGTACCGCAGATTCAAAAGGTGCCAGCTTAGTCAGGCAACAGGCATGAGATTGGGGGTCGGCTTTTTGAGAGGTACTTTGGGCATGGCAATGGCTGCAAACTTGAGCCTTAGCCATTAATGGTTTCAATGTGCAACAGCACACGGCAACCATGACAATGACGGTGGTGGCCAAAACAGCTGAAACAATCGCTCTAAAACCAGGGTACTTCATGGCTAATTAAGCCTCCTATCTATAACTATATCACTAAACAGCTGCCGTGTCCAATTGAGGACCGGCCGCAACCAAAGCTTTCCCTTTAGGGGTATCGTCAAATAAATCAAAGTTAGCGATAAACATCTTCGCTAATTTACGGGCCGCCACATCATATGCCTGGGGATCCGCCCATAAATTACGCGGGTTTAAGACCTTGGCATCCATCCCTTTCACCGCCTTAGGCACTTGTAAATTAAAGATCGGCAATGTTTCAAATTCACCCTTGTCTAAACTGCCGTCTAAAATAGCATCGACAGACAAACGGTTATCCTGCAAAGGAATGCGATGACCCACCCCATAAGGCCCGGCAATCCAGCCGGTATTAAGTAAATAAGCACAAGCCTGATGCTCTTCTATTTTTTGAGCCAATATGGCGGCATAGATGGTGGGGTGCACGGTTAGAAATGCCTTGCCAAAACAAGCGGAAAAAGTGGCCTGCGGTTCTTTAACACCAAGTTCGGTACCTGCCACCCGTGCGGTATAGCCGCTTAAATAATGGTACATGGCTTGTTCTTTGGTGAGTTTAGCCACCGGCGGTAAAATACCATACGCATCACATGTTAAGAAAATAATTTTGCTCGGATGCCTGCCCCGTGAAACCGGTTTAACAATATTTTCAATATACCCGATAGGATAAGAAACCCGGGTGTTTTCCGTCTTGGCTTTAGAGTTAAAATCGACATGGCCCGCTGCATCCACCACCACATTTTCCAGGAGCGCATTGCGTTTAATTGCTTGAAAGACTTCCGGCTCGCGCTCAAGGGTCAAGCCGATGCATTTGGCATAACAGCCGCCTTCAAAATTAAATACCCCGTCATTGTCCCAGCCATGCTCATCATCACCGATCAAGGCCCGCTTAGGGTCGGTTGACAGTGTCGTCTTGCCCGTCCCTGAAAGCCCAAAGAAAAGCGCCGTATCGCCATCCTTGCCCTGATTGGCCGAACAATGAAAAGCACCGATGCCTTTAAGCGGCAGGAAATAATTCATGATGGAGAAAATGCCTTTTTTAATTTCTCCGCCATACCAGGTGCCGCCGATGACCGTCATGCGCTCACTGATATTAAAAGCCACAAAGACCTCGGAATGCAGGCCCCATTTGGCAAAATCCTTGCACGATGCCTCACAGGCATTGAGGATGGTCCAATCCGGCTTAAAACTTTCAAGCTCTTCAGCCGTCGGTGGTATAAACATATTCTTAAAAAAATGGGCCATCCAGGCAACTTCCGTCACCAGGCGTGCGGCGATGCGGGTTTCTTTGTTAGCTCCGCAAAAACCATCCATCACATAAAGCTTTTTACCGTTTAACCGATTGACAGCAATGCCGTTTAAATGAACCCAAGTGGCCTGATTGATCGGCTTATTGTCCGACCCTGACGGCTTGCCGTCCGCCCACCATACCGTATCCTTGGTGCGGTCATCCATGACAATGTATTTATCTTTGGGTGCACGGCCGGTAAATTTGCCGGTATCGACAGCAATAGCGCCCAGCAAAGTCACCACCCCGCGCTCATGGCCCTTTAAAGCCGGGTCGGTTTCATGACGGAATAATTCATCATAAGATAAATTAGCATGCAGCTCTTTAACCTGAGTGATCCCTAAAGAGGCCAAGTCGATAGTATTCATTGATTAACCTTCATTTATTGATGGGCTGATAAAAATACGCCAAAGGGAGGAAATTATTACGCGTATTTTTTGACATGCTCTAAAAGCTTTTCGGTCTGAAAAGGCTTGGTCAAATATTCTTTGACCCCTTCAACCTTAAAGATCTCGGCCATGCCTTCTTTGGCGGTCAAAACAATGATCGGGACATTTTTGGCATGCGCTATTTTCTTCATCTCGAAAATGAACGTATAGCCATTCATTTTGGGCATTTGCACGTCAAGGATGATCAAGTCGGGTTTTTCTTTGGTTAAATGGGCAATGCCTTCTTCCCCATCAAAACACACCGCCACATCATACCCGTGGGCCTGTAAAAAAGGCTGCACCAGCTTGCTGAGTGTGGGATCGTCATCAATCACTAAAATCTTCTTAGCCATGCGGCCCCTTAATCTTTCAGGATGTCACCCATGATCATTTCAACGACCATGCGCTTTTTGTCATCAATCTCAAAACTGATCTCATATTTATACTTCTGTCCGGCCGGAAACTCTATGCCGTCCGCAAAAGTATTAACGTAGCTGGTAAAATGAGACATTTCCAGGTCACGGTAACCCAAGACGCTTATTTCTTTCTTGAATTGGCCGGCCAATAAATTAACAATAGCCCCGCAGCCTTCTTTGACCTCATTGTCATCATCATAATCAATATATGGGTATTTCAACATGCGCAATATTTCAGGCACGAATTTCTTTTCAATGTAGACGGCCAGGGCCCCTGACACTTTGCCGTATTGCATGGCTTCGACATTTTGATAAAAATGAACGACGGAAAATATAGTGGTGACATTAAACTTTTCCATGGCATCCACACGCATGCGGTGCATGAATTGGACAATGAGATTTTTCTCGATTAGCGGCTCGCTGGAGAATTTCATTTCCGACTTCTCGAAAAATGTCTTCTTCACCGCTGCCGTCAATGCCAAAGACATGGTAAAAAGCTCTTCGCTATTATCGTGAGGCAATGGGGTTTTAGGTTTAGTAATACCAGCCCTGATCAATTCCCTGATACGGCTGACATTCGACTCGCTCTTCGGATCCACCCTGTCTCCTGTTTTACTCTATTTCAAAAACGGTTTTATAGCCGCTAATAATTCTTCCGGCTTATAGGGTTTGGCGATATAGGCTGCCAACTGCGGATTAACTTCACGTGCCAGGCGTTTGTTCTCTTCAGAACTGGACGCTGTGACCATGATGACCGGAATGGAAGCTAACTCCGGGACCTTGACTAAACCGGACATTAATTCAATGCCCGACATCTTAGGCATTTGCCAATCTAAAAGCACCAAACAAATGTCCTGGTAGTTGGAAGCTAAAAGCTCCAAGGCTTGCTCACCATCTTCAGCCTGCAGGATCTCCTGAGAGATTTCGGCTTTCATTAAAATACGGATAAGCAGCTTGCGGTCTAATAAAGCATCATCAACAAGTAGTATTTTCATAACGATTGATTCTAACCGATTTAATAATGAGGAGCAACTGTTTTCAAAGACTATTTAACGGACAGAACGGTTGATAAAAAATTTCTTCTCCCCGCTTTTTAGCGTGAATGTCCCTAATGATTTGCGTTCCAAAACAACACCCCCCGCGTCCATGTCCTGCACAAAAAATTCATAGGTCCCCGGTTCCAATAAAATGCGGGCCATATGTATATCATTTGGTAATGTCTCCCACCCCCGCACATCTGCTTCTTCCGTCGCCACATTGTAAATGCTGCCCAATACCGCCAGCACACCGGCCGCGATATCATTGCCACGGGCCCGCAACGCTTCTTCCGCACCCACTTCCACCGCCAGTTTACCCAAAGGCCTTAAAGCACCCTTGGTCATCATCCATGCCTTGCGGTTTTCTAACACATGTTTGGCAATGGCCCCGATGTCTTCGGTGATGTCTGTCGGGACAGTGACCTCAACCCCATTGGCAGAAGCAATAAAAACGGAAGATTGTGTTTCACTGTCACGGTCCATGTATTTAGGAAAACTGAATTTGACCGCATGAAGCATGCCCGCCGGCACCGGGACTATCACCGACTCCGCCACCTTTAAAGGTATAAATCCCATATACTCGATCAAATACACTTCGGCCTTGCTTTGCTTCTGGGATTCTTTCACTAATGGGACACCGGAAAATTTATTCTGATAAGGCCGCAACTGGTCGTCACCCATAGCAGCAGCGGTGGTGAGCAAATTGGATTTAAGCACAAGCGGCAGCGGCAAATGATAATTATGCAGGTAATCACCCTCATAAACCTGCAACGCCCGGGTATTGGCAATAAAGGCATCGTTAAGCCCGGCGCTGTCCCCTTGGGCTTCATAATACACCCCGGCTAATAAACGGACAAAAGCATCATCGCGGTAAACATTTTTATAAGAGGCATTGTAACGGTCATTGATGAGTTTTAACTGCAGGTCGATATTGCGCATATCAGCCAGGGCTTCTTCGGTATTGCCCATGGCCGCAAAGTTAAGGGATTGGAAAGCATTAAGCAGCACATATTCAAAATCTTCACCGCGGTATTTCTTCCAGGAATCATTGACCAGGATACTGCCTGCCACCTCACTCGCCGAATGCCCATACAGCGCATCATAAAGTTTTTTGGCATTCTCAAACGCAGAAATGCTTTCCTTGTAATGACCGGCCAAATGCAACAGGAAACCGCGGTCAAGCCAGTACAACAATTCATTATTATGCCCATACACCGACGGGCCAGGATTCATGAGCTGGGTGGCTTGGTCAAAATGCCGGGCAACGACCAAGGTATTGATTTGGGGTTGGATGTTCTTGTAGGAGGAAGTGGCACAAGCCGGCAGAAAAAGCAAAGCAAGGGCCAATAACCCTTGCTTTGTTAAATTCGCCCTGCTTAAAAGACCCTGCTGCGCACAATACCTTTTTTGACTTGCTGTTGGCCGATCCATTTTTTCTGATTGGTCCTTAAATCGATCAACTCCAGGCTGACCTGGTAAAAGGAAGTCGATCTTTCTTTACCCACCATGAGTGTTTGACTCTCTGCCTCATCCCTGATCGCATTAATATTGCCCTGCAGCATAAAATCAGCGCCGGTTTCATGGCCGGTGGGTGTAATGGTTGAAGGTTCGGTGTTACCCGCTTGCTGGTCTTGACGCTCTTCACGGACTTCGCCGCGCTCATTCTTTGAGGCGACAAAAGCCACTTTACCTGAATCGATCAAGGCCTTTTGCAAATCATCGACGAAAACACCAGCATCAATATGTTCGTAGGTCAAATTGCGTATACTCCCGACAATAACCACCGGCGCACGTCCACCCTGCGCCTGGAGGAATTCACCGAGCCAACGGCCTTGCATGCATTCCCTGATCATAGTCTCTGCTGTCATGCGTGCATCACTGTCATTCCAGTTGCCGCTTAAATCGGTGGTTTTATTAGGGTCCATGCGGGTGGCTGAAGTGGATGAACACCCGGTTAACATCACCATCACCGATAACACCATCAATAAACGTAAAGCCATGACCGTCTCCAGTTCTTAATGATAATTTATTTTTTAGGCTTAACAATAAAACCGCTATTGTAATTCTTGCGGATCTCTTCGAGCATTTTA
>CAZBJT010000075.1:0-7150 GCA_964492215.1 uncultured Planctomycetales bacterium
GCGGCATGTTATTAAGCCATGACAAAGCCAAAACCGCCCAAGACGTGGTCGACCGCATCAAAGCCGTGACCATGGCTGATGTTAAACGGGTGGCGCGCGACATCCTAAATCCCCGCCGCCTAAACGTAAGCCTGATCGGCCCTTTAAGTAAAGAACAGGAAGCTCAGCTCAACCGTCTGGTTGGGGTTTGATTTATTTTTGCCCTTGTGCTATAGTCACAGTAGAAGAGGTGATTTTATGATACAGCAAGATCAGCAACCATTAGTCACATTAACCGACGCCGCTGCCGAGAAGATCAAGGCCATGATGGCCAAGGAAGGCAAAGAGGGGTTTGCTTTGCGTTTCGGGGTGGTCACCGGCGGGTGTGCGGGTTTGTCATATGAAATGAAGTTCCAGAAAAACCCTTATGATAATGACATGGTATTTGAGCAAAAGGGCCTGACTGTCATTATCAATCAGGAAAGTGTGGAATTCGTCAAAGGTGTTAAGATCGACTATGTCGATACCTTGCGCGAAAGTGGTTTTAAATACACGAATCCCGGTGCCAAGTCCAGTTGCGGCTGCGGCACATCGTTTAGTTAAGAGAAGAAACTTCTATTAGTTGTCATTCCCGAATGTTTTTATCGGGAATCCAGACCAGGAAAGATATGACTCCCCAAACATTAAAGCCTGTCAAACAGGAAAAGCTCCCTGATGCTAATGTATTGTCTTATGAGCCATTACCCGGCTCTCGGAAGGTATATGTAAGCGGTCAAATCCATCCGGATATACGCGTGCCTTTGCGTGAGATTGCTTTATCGCCCACCCAAGGCCCTAATGGGGCAGAAATACCTAATGCGCCGGTGCGTGTGTATGACACTTCAGGTCCTTACACCGACCCGTCGGTGAAAGTAGATATTACTCAAGGTTTGCCGCTATTGCGCAGCCCGTGGATACTCAATCGTAACGACGTTGAATATTTGCCTGAATCCACCTCTCATTACCGCAAGCAGCGTGAAAATGACATTGATTTAGCACCTATCCGTTTCCCTGGTTTACGTAAACCCTTGCGTGCCAAAGCTGGTTGCAATGTCACCCAAATGCATTATGCCAAAAAAGGCATCATCACCCCCGAGATGGAATTTATCGCCATCCGTGAGAATTGCGCGCCTGAATTTGTACGCGATGAAGTCGCCCGCGGCCGTGCCATTATCCCGTCGAATATCAATCACCCCGAGATTGAACCTATGATCATCGGCCGTAATTTTTTAGTGAAGATCAATGCCAATATCGGTAACTCAGCTGTATCATCCAGCATTGCCGAAGAAGTTGAGAAAATGACCTGGTCGACCCGCTGGGGCGGAGACACAGTGATGGACCTCTCGACGGGTAAGAACATCCATGAGACCCGCGAATGGATCCTGCGCAATTCACCCGTGCCTATCGGTACTGTACCTATTTATCAAGCCTTGGAAAAAGTGAACGGCAAAGCTGAAGACCTGACCTGGGAAATTTACCGTGACACCTTGATCGAGCAAGCGGAGCAGGGGGTTGATTATTTCACCATTCACGCGGGTGTGCTGCTGCGTTATATCCCCTGGACTGCTAAACGCATGACCGGCATTGTCTCTCGCGGCGGTTCCATCTTGGCCAAATGGTGTTTAAGCCATCACAAAGAGAATTTCCTGTATACGCATTTCGAAGATATCTGTGACATCATGAAGCAATACGATGTGAGTTTTTCATTGGGTGATGGCCTGCGCCCGGGCAGCATTGCCGATGCTAATGACGCCGCCCAATTCGGTGAATTAGAAACATTGGGGGAGTTGACCAAAATCGCCTGGAAGCATGATGTGCAGGTGATGATCGAAGGCCCGGGCCATGTGCCCATGCATTTGATCAAAGAAAATATGGACAAACAGTTAAGTATTTGCCACGAAGCGCCGTTTTATACGCTGGGGCCTTTGACCACCGACATAGCCCCTGGGTATGATCACATCACTTCAGCCATAGGTGCGGCCATGATCGGCTGGTTTGGGACAGCCATGCTATGCTACGTGACCCCTAAAGAGCATCTGGGCTTGCCCAACAAGAAAGATGTGAAAGACGGCATCATTGCCTACAAGATCGCCGCCCATGCCGCGGATTTAGCCAAAGGCCATGCTGGTGTGCAAGAGCGTGACAATGCCTTATCCAAAGCCCGTTTTGAATTCCGCTGGAGGGACCAATTCCGCTTAAGCTTAGACCCGGAAACCGCTGAATCTTTCCATGATGAAACACTCCCGGCCGAAGGTGCCAAATTGGCCCATTTTTGTTCCATG
Source organism: uncultured Planctomycetales bacterium (assembly GCA_964492215.1). Taxonomy (GTDB): domain Bacteria; phylum Omnitrophota; class Gorgyraeia; order Zapsychrales; family Fredricksoniimonadaceae; genus CAYNTZ01. The sequence goes on from CAZBJT010000075.1 coordinate 2,301, forward strand.
TGCGGCCCTAACTTCTGCTCCATGAAAATCACCCAAGACGTGCGCGATTACGCCGCCACCCAAGGTGTCGATGAGCAAGCTGCCCTAGAAAAAGGCCTGCAACAAAAAGCCCAAGAATTCCGCTCCAAAGGCGGCCAAATCTATTCCTAAAAAGTAGGGACGTACACCACTTTTAAATAAAGCGGGGACGTTGTTAGGTTTTAATAACTTAACGACGTCCCCGGTTTTTTTATGGTTCTATTTAAGCTAGGCTACAACTAAGTTGGATGTGGAACTAAAAGCGGGGGCGTATTCTTCGACTACTTTTAGTAACCGTTGGTGGCAATTTTCCAGGTCACTGAGGTTTTTGATGCGCAGTTCATTGGCTTCTTCCGTCATTTGAGGGAATAATCCGCGGTAATAAGCGATTCCGTCCAGCAGGTTGTTCTTGAATTCCGTGAAATATTTTACTTTCTGCTCGGTGATGGTGCCGAGTGATTTTTGAATGTCATTGCGCAAATAATCCACATACATACCCAATTCTTTAATGAACATATGCGGGCGCGGGGTGCTGTTGAGGATATTGATGCGTCCGTAAATATGATCAGCCATTTCCTTGAGGGTGGTGATCTTTGAAAAGTAAGCTAGATTAGGCCCGGGGCATACAGCAGTAAAGCCGGGGACCTTGGTTTGGATGCGATTGACCGTCAATGCCGGCTCGCCTAAATCATGGCAAATACACGCTTTTTTAACGATATGATCAAAACGCTTTTTATAGTCGTCGACATCCAGGTTTTCAGCATTAAGCTGGTCAACTTTAAGTTTTTGATATTGACGGCTAGCGGTACAAATGGGCTCCTTAGTAAATTCTTTATTGGAAACTAAGTGACCCTTAGGGCAAGCACTGCCGGGGCGGCCGCGCATGACCCTTAAGTCTTTTTCCATATCACTTAGGGAATCGCGCACATTATTGAACGGCACACCGAGTGGGGAAACCTCGCTTAAATACAGGTCTTTTTCAGTGGCTCTGGACAAACGATCAAGTGTGATGACATCAACATTGGTGACTTCCGGGCAAAGCAAGAAAGGTGTAGCCCAGCCTGTGCCATCAAGTTTATAATGGTTAAGCAAAAACCTGTCTTCACTGGCTGTACCAATACCGCCCTGAGCCGTGATTTTAACTTCGTGAGGCTTGGTAAAGGTCATGCTGTTTTTAAGCGTTAAGGCTTTGTTGTAAACTTCATGCAGTTGATTGGCTAATTCTTCGCGTTTGGCGCGGAATTCCTGCAGGATAGGGCCCATTAAAAAACCGTCGGTGGCAAAGGCATGTCCGCCGCAGTTGAGGCCTGACTCGATGCGGTATTCGGAAACCCATAAGCCTTTTTGAGCTAAGAATTTACCCTGGATCAAGCTGGAGCGAAAATCGCTCACTTTTAAAATGATTTTTTTCTTAATGTCTCCGGTTGTATCGGCATAAAAATCTTTAAATTGTTCAATGTACGCATAAAGGCGGCGGTTAAATCCGGCAGAGAAAACAATAGCCGATCGCAGGGTGCTTTGGCCATAACCGCGTAGGGCAGCAAGGGCATCAGAGTATTCGGCAGGTAATTCATTGCCTTTGGGATCAAAATTAGGACGGTCAAGCTTGGTCATGATATTGACATCAATACTACCAGGCCGCATCGCTTCGCGTAAATTATCTTGTAAGGCTACTTTAAGCTTAGGGTCTTGGCAGGAAAGCATATGCTTATAAGCGGCTTTTAATACAGACTCATCGGAAAGCATTTCAAAATATTTGGTGATCTCAGTGCCAGGTTCAAAGGCAGAGGCCTTGACTTGGGCAAACTGGCGCTGCACAATGATATCGACTAAATTCAAATAGGCGGTGATACGGCGAGCCCGGAAATCCTCATCGTATTTGGTGATGGGGGTGTAGGGTTCGCCCTCTTTTTCGGCATAAAATTTACGCATTTGTTCAATGAGGGTGTCATCGACCAGGGAAATGACCGAATGGATGCCGTAGCGGGCCACTTTAACCGGGGTATCAATGGAAAAAGCGGTGCCCATAACTGGTACATGAAATGTGTGAATTGCATTGGTTTTCATATACTTAAACTATACGTCATGGGGCCCAAAAAGCAAGGGATATCTTTGTTTCCTATTGTCAACCATATTTTAAAGACTTGTTGACAATAGGGGTTATTTTTGCGATATTCATAAAGCATTTTTGACCCCATTTTTGAGGATTCTTGATGAACATCAGCCGCGCACATTACATGGATTTGGCCCAAAAAAGCTTAAACGATGAAGAATTGGATAATGCTGTTTGTGAGCAAATTTTATCGGATAAGAATATAGAAATTTTGCCATTATTGGACGCGGCTTTTCAGGTGCGCAAGGCATATTTTGGGCAAGAGGTAAGGGTGCATATTTTAAACAATGCCCAAAACGGTTTATGCCCCGAGGATTGCCATTATTGCGCCCAGGCTAAATCTTCTAAAGCAGATATTGAAGAATACGGCATCAAACCTGATGCGGAAATTTTAGATGAAGCCCGCCAGGCTTATGCCAAGGGTGCTTCTTGTTACTGCATGGTCTTTGCCGGACGTGGGGCTTCGGAGTCGCGCATCGAACGCTTAAAGCGTGTCATTGGTCAGATCAAGCAGGAATTCCCGGGCAAAGAAGTGTGCGTGTCCACTGGTTTTGTCACCACCGACGGGGCTGTGCAATTAAAAAAGGCGGGCTTAGACCGCTTGAATCATAACCTTAATACTTCCCAAGCGCATTACCCGCAGATTTGCACCACCCATACATTTGCCGATCGTCTTAATACATTACTCGCTGCGCGTCAAGCCGGCCTCAAGCTTTGTTCAGGTATGATCGTCGGGATGGGGGAGCGCAATAAAGACATTGTTGAAGTGGCCAAGAAATTGCGTGAATTAAAAGCAGAGTCCATCCCGGTTAATTTATTGGTGCCTATTGAAGGTAATCAAATGTCTGAGGATCCGGATTTAAGTCCGCAGTTTTGTTTGCGGGTGTTATGCTTGTTCCGTTTTTTAAACCCTAAGGCAGAAATCCGCATTGCTGCCGGACGGGAAATGCATTTGCGTTCCATGGAAGTGATGGCGCTTTACCCGGCGAATTCATTATTTTTGCAGGGGTATTTAAACGCCCGCGGGGCGTCTAATGGCCGGACGTTGCGCATGATCACGGACGCCGGTTTTGCCATCCGCTCTGAAATAGACCTCAATGAAATCCTGCAGCAGGAAGAAAATACCTCGGATATTACCACGGATGGTTCCAAGGTTTTGTTAAAGACATTAAAAGAATTACGTCCCCTTAAAGTCGGCTGTAACTCCTAAGAATACCGGTTTTTTTCCTTTGTTTTCCCTTGCCAAACCCCTTGGTGGTGCTATAGTAATAACAATTCGTAATTTTCTCTCCATAAAACTCTCAAACAATAAAAGAGGTTGATATGTCAGTTGAGAAACATTCAGTTACACGTTTTGAACTTTTAATGGATGCCGGTTTTGGGGCCCAAAAAGCAGGTGATATTTTGCTCAGCGCTTTTGTGGCCATGGGTAAATATGTTTATGTTGAGCCCATGATCCCTGCGGAAATTTCGCCACCGGCCCGCAGCCGTCCGGCCCTTTCCGGTGTTATTATCCGTGTGGCTGATTTCGACGTGACCAATATCGGTAATGATACCGACGTCATTATAGCTTCCCATGAAATTGTTTTAGACCGCCGCCTGGATGATTTTGAGCATAACCCTAATTGCCGCATTTTATTGGATATGGGCGACCGTGAGTCTAACACGGATTCTTATGAAATGGTGCTCAAGCGTTGCACCAAAGAGGGTTTAAGTGTTATTCCTTTCGATGTCGACGCTGAATCACAAACCATTGTTAAAGAATTGGGTGGTAAAGGGCAAAACCTTTATTACTTAGGCATGTTGTCTTATATCTATGCCATGGACGAAGATATTGTCCAAAAAGAAATTGAAAAGACTTTTGGCAAAAAATTAAAGCCGGAGATCATGGCCAAGAACTTGACCCTTTATCAAAATGGTTACCAGTTGGCCAAAGAGAAGGTCTTTTTCCGCATCCAGGTCGATAGCATACCGCGTCAGGGAGAGAAGATCTTGATCGACGGTAATACCGCTTTGAGTTTGGGTATCATTGATGCCGGTATCAAATTATTCTCCGGTTATCCCATCACCCCGGCGTCCTCGGTGATGCACACCTTAGCCAAGCAATTCCCATTTTACGGCGGCAAGGTGCATCAGGCTGAAGATGAAATTGCTGCTATCGGTACGGCCATTGGTTCTTATTTTGGTGGCGTGCCAGCGATCACGGCAACTTCGGGCCCCGGCCTTTCATTGAAACAAGAATTTATCGGTTATGCCCAAAGCGCTGAAATTCCGCTCATCGTCCTTGATGTGCAGCGTTCGGGTCCGTCGACTGGTATGCCTACGAAAACCGAACAATCGGATTTGACGGCAGTTATTTTTGGTTCGCATGGTGATTACACTAAGGTAGTCGTCAGTGTGGCCAATGTCATTGATTGTTTTTATGCCCCGCATATCGCTCGTTATTTAACGGAAAAGCTCCATGTGCCTGTCTTTATCATGAGCGATTTCCAGACGGCCAATAGTTATAAAGTCATCACCAAGCCCAAAGTCGTGCAAATGGACAATGTGGATGATATTCCGGATTTTGTCTTGGAGCGTTTTCACATGAACCGTTTGCCGAAAGACATACCCATGGTGCGCACGTCACAAGCGGTACCGGGCACTGAGGGCGGGATGCGCCGTTTTACTGGTTTGAATACGGATAATTTGGGCAAGGTCAATTATTTTTCAGGAACGA
>CAZBJT010000076.1:0-7085 GCA_964492215.1 uncultured Planctomycetales bacterium
AATTTTACTTATTTATTGATGAGCTTAAGTATTTCTTTCTGGAGTCTGGCATTGTTTCTATGTCACACTTCAGATAATGTGAATGCTGCCTTATTTTGGAATAAAGTAGTTCATTTTTGGACAGCATTTATTCCTGTAACATTCTTTCACTTCGTTTTGTATCTATTAGGTATTTTTAAGAAAAAGAAAAATATATTATATGTGGGATATTTATTGGCAATTCTTTTTATCCTTTTTCTTTTTACCAATTTATTCGTAGTAGAGCTAAAACCTAAGTTTGATTTCAGGGCATGGCCTGTTCCAGGTCCTATATATCCTTTTTTTCTTTTATTCTTTTCTTTTTATGTTTATTACTCTCTTTGGTTAATTTTTAAGCATTTTAGAGAGGCAACGGGAAATCGGCGTGAGCAACTAAAATTTATTTTTATCGGTATGTCAATAGGTTTTGGAGGGGGCTCCACTAATTATGGGTATTTTTATAATATACCTATACCTCCAATTGGTAATTTTTTTGTATTTTTCTACATAGTCTTTCTTGCGTATAGCATTATTAAATACAGGTTAATGGATATTACTGTGGCTTTTACCAGATTGGGTATATTTATAACTGTTTATTCATTAATCTTAGGTATACCTGTTTGGATTGGTTTTAGAGTTTTGGGTGTAGGGCTTTGGTTAATGCCTGTTGCTTTGATGGGTCTGTTAGCAACTCTTGGACCTTACATATATTTGTTTATACAAAAGCAAGCTGAAGATAGATTATTACAAGAGCAACGTCGGTATCAAACAACTTTACGTCAGGCTTCCGCAGGAATGGGGCGAATTAAGGACTTAAAGAAGCTTCTTAATATGATTGTGTATGTATTAACACGTGCAGTTCGTTTGGACCATACTTTGATTTATATTCATGATAAAAATAAAAATAATTATATCTTAGGTGCATCAAAACGAAGGATTGGAAATTCAACTAAATTTATGACAATTATTCCTGATTCTTCAGTGTTAGTGACGTATCTATCAGAAAATAAGAGTGTTATCGTTTTTGAAGAAATTAAGCAAAGGGCCGAAGACTCTCAAGATAAGAAATTATTTGAAATTGAAACCATTGTTGCTTCTCTTGAAGCGGCCCTTATTTTTCCTATTTTTATCGATCAAAATTTAACGGCTATTGTGGTTATGGGAGAAAAAGAGTCTGGCAAGCTTTATGCCGAAGATGATTTGTCGGTCTTTACCATTCTTGCCAATCAGGCCGCCCTTGCTATTGAGAATGCCCAGTTTTATGAGGATATGAAGAAAACTCAAGAACAGCTATTTCAAGCAGAGAAAATGGCCACTATCGGTACCATGGCTGACGGTCTTTCTCATCAGATCAATAACCGTTTTCATGCATTAGGATTTATTTCAGGAGATGCATTGGATACGATCAAGATCACAAAAGAAAAAGGTGTTCCGGAGGATTTGAAAGAAACTTTTAATGATTTAGAACGCGCCTTTACCCGTGTGCAGGAGAATGTAGTTCAGGGGGGGGAGGTTGTTCAGGGTCTTTTGAAATACACCCGTAAAGGAGATGCTGGATTTACCGCAGTTGATTTTGAAGCGTGTTTTAAGTCTGCTTTTGAAATGGCTCAATTTAAAATAAAAACCAGCGAATTAAAAGTAATACGTGCGTATGACGTAAGTGCTGTTCCAAAGATTAAAGGGAATTTTACGCAATTGCAGGAAGTCTTTTTTAATCTTATTGATAATGGCTATGATGCCATGATGCAGCGTAAAATTGAGAAAAAAGAGCCGGGCTTTCAGCCAACCCTTACGCTACATATCTTACGCAATGATGGGCAAATGCAGATCGTATTTGAAGATAATGGCATGGGGGTTAAAGAAGAAGATATGCATAAATTATTTACCCCTTTCTTTACAACCAAACTTTCCAGCAAGAAAGGTACCGGCTTAGGCCTTTATGTGATCAAGAAAATCATTGAAGATAATCATAAAGGCAAGGTCGAAATGATTTCTAAGTACATGACCGGTACCCAAATGAAGCTCCACCTTCCTGTTGCCGTAGAATAAACATTTATAATTTGTTTGAAACTTCTTTAAGTTTGGGTACACTGATTAAGTGGGGGTTCATACTATGCCTAAATTATTGATTGTTGATGACGAAAGCGATATCCGTGAATTTGCCAAGAACTTTTTTAAGAAGCGGGGCATTGAGGTATTGACCGCTTCCGGCGGAAGAACGGCTTTAGATATTATTAGCAAAGAAAATCCTACCTTGGTTTTGCTTGACGTGCGTATGGAAGAAATGACAGGCATCGAAGCTTTACGTGAATTGCGTAAGACAAATTCTACCGTTAAAGTCATTATGGTATCCGGCGTAGAAGATGAAGAGACTATCAATGAGGCCAAAACATTGGGTGTTGTCGGATACGTCCATAAACCTTTGATATTAGAAGAGCTTGAAAAGATCGTTCTTGCCCAGTTAAATAATTAATATGCCTCCCATCAAAATAGACTATAAGCGTGAATTAGAAGCTGCAGCAAAAGGCATGATCCTTATTCATGACCCTAAGCTTCTAATTAAGCTCATTGTCCGTTCCATTGTACAGAAAGCCCGCATCCAGCATGCCGGCATGATCCTTTATGACCCTTTAAAAGATTCATATATCTTATCCATCTCTCGTGGTGAAATTGGTTCTCGCATCCCCGAAGGTTTTGTCCGCTTTGACAAGAAGCAATCTATTATTAAATTGTTTTTAGAGAAGGAATTTAAATACCTTGTCGAGAATCGTAATGCTATTTTAACTGAAGATATTAATAAGTTGATCTGGAAGGAAAGTGTTATTGCTAATGGTAATGGCACAAAGCAGCTTTTGCATGATGTTAGTGAACAAATGCCAAAGTTAAATGCAGTGGCATGTGTCCCTGCATACCATCAGCATATGCTTTTAGCTGTTTTGCTTTTGGGTGAAAAACATGATGGGGGGCGTTTTGATCAGGAGGAATTAGATTTCTTCTCTGCATTGGCGTCGGATGTAGCGATGGCCATCCGTAATGCCCAGTTGTTTGACGACTTAAAACGCGAAGCTGAACGTAACCGTAATCTATTTATTCAAACAACGATTGCTTTAGGTTCTGCTATTGAAGCTAAAGATGCTTATACGCATGGGCATACCGAGAGAGTTACTAAGTATTCCTTGGCTATTGCTAGGCAAATGGATGCGACAAAAGCGCATCATTTTCCGCCAAAATTCTTTGAGAATCTTTATATCTCAGGTCTTTTGCATGATATTGGCAAGATTGGCGTACCTGAATCTATTTTATGTAAGCAAGATAAATTGACCGCGGAAGAGTATGAAATTATGAAAAGTCATACCAGCAGAGGAGCGGAGATATTAGCGCCTTTGACCGGTTTTGAAGAAGTGATCAATGGGGTCAAATATCATCATGAGCGTTTTGATGGGCAGGGTTATCCTGAAGGTCTAAAAGGGGAGGATATACCTATAATAGCGGCGATCATTTCTGTGGCAGATACGTTTGATGCTATAACTACCGATCGTTCTTATCGTAAAGGTTTAGGTAAGGAGATTGCCATTGTAGAGATCCAGAAACATATAGGTTCACAATTTCATCCTAAACCTGTGCAAGCTCTTGTTGAGCTTTATAATAAAGGTGAAGTTTAAAGCGGTAATTGTATTGTAAATTTTGTCCCTTCCTTTGGATTACTTTCTACCAGAATTTTCCCACCGTGGTTTTTAATTATTTCGTGTGTAATAGAAAGGCCAAGACCTGTTCCTCTATCTTTCTTTGAGAAAAATGGATCAAAGATATGCGAGAGGTCTTCCGAAGCAATCCCGTTGCCGGTATCGCTAATTATTATTTCTATCGTATTTCTTTTTTTAAAGGTAGTGCTAATATTTAAGATTCCTTCTTGGGGCATGGCATCGATAGCATTAAGCAAGATGTTCAGTAAGGCTTGGCGGAATTGCTTAATATCTAAATTGATCATTTGTCCGATAGGTAAGCGGTAGTCTTTATTCAGGATGATTTTGTGCTTTATAAAATCATTGTTTAGGAAGTCAAATGTATTATCTAAGACTTGGTGCAGATTGGTGGGTTTTAAGTGAAGGGGTGCGGGTTTAGCGTAATCCAATAGTTCCTGCACTAATGTATCAATACGATTTACCTCATTATTAATGATTCGAGAGAATTTTAAGAGAAACTCTTTGTCTTCTAGTCGATGAGGTAACTGTTCGGCAAATGTTTTAATCGGTGTAAGCGGATTCTTGATCTCATGAGCCATGCCGCTGGCTAGTATAGCAACGGTTTTAAGTCTTTCCGATCTAATTAGTTCTTGTCGTAATAGTTCATTTTCTTCTATTATCTGTACATAATTGCCTCGGAAGAGGTATTTTTCTACAAAATCTTGAATGATATTTTTGAGAGGAATAAATATAAGGGCAATAATAGTAGCTGATCCTATAGAGACAATTAGAGATTTATAACCCAACATGGATTGTATAATATGTTCAGTAAAATAAATCGATATTAAATACAATAATGTAATTGCAGTAATAAGTATGGTATAAACGAGGCTTTTTTTGAAGACAATATGAATGTCCATCAAGTTATGTTTAATAACTGCGTAACCAATGATCATTAAAAAAATAGTTGCTAGTATGTAGCCTATTGGAAAATAATTTATTTTATAATTAGGGATAAAGTCGTAGGCAGAGAGTGTTAAGAAGGAGAATCCAACTAGGAAGTATTGGATATGGTTTTTGTTGACTATTGGCGTTGTCTTATAAATCTCAGATATTAACATCTTTAGAATTAGCGAGATTAATATAAGGGTATGGATAACTAAGAAAGGGTGCCATCTTCCAGCTGTAGGGTAGATGCCCCATGGAAAAGAATGGTATCCTGAAATTATCAGGTCTGATTTAAATAAGAGGAGATAATATACCAGAACTATGAACATATTGATGTATATCCATAGCTTCAAATCTTTCCTTTTAAGAAATTCTACTGTATAGATGTAACAAGCTGTAGCTACCGATACGCTCCCACAATAGAATATTTTTATAAGATAAATAATGTGTTCTGTATCGAGATTAAAATTGTAAAGAAGATAGAAAGCAAACCATAAAGCAATGCTTAAGCAAATAGCTAGAAAATATTGATAAAGGCGAGAGGATGGTTCTTGTAAAAGAACAAAAATACCTGTTCCAAGGGAAAGTATAAGGCAAATTAATGGCAATAATGAATAATGGTTGAATTCCATATTATCAATTAAATGTCCAGATTCTTTTCCACCGTCTCCAAGATATCCACAGTCTTAAACGGTTTAACAATATATCCGCAAGCGCCTAGGCGGCTGGCTTCAGCTGCTGTTTCGACGCTTTTATAACCGGTGACCATGACAATATTCATCTGGGGATGCTTCTTCTTGATCTCACTTAAGACATCCAGCCCATTGAGTCTCGGCATTTTAATGTCTAATAGGACGAGACCTATGTCTTTAGCTTTTGAGAGTATTTCCAAGGCCTGCTCGCCGCTATCGACAAGAATTATATTATAGGTATCGCTTAGAATGAGTTTGAGGGATTCGCGTATGCCTTCTTCGTCATCGCAAATTAAGATTTTCTTGTTTTGATTCATATAAATCTCCTTGGTTTATAAAGATACCGGGGTTACAACGCTGATCAAGCGAGCTGTTCCTTTGCCGCTGTTACGGTAAAAATGTGAAATTCCCGCATCAAAATACAATGTATTATTTTTGCGTAAGATGATGGTTTGATCATTGATCAAGACTTCCACTTGACCTTCCAGTACAAATAGAAATTTCTCAGCCCCATTTTGGTTTTGTTCCTTATTGGTCTTTCCGCCTTGTTCAATACGAATTAAGACCGGCATCATTTTCTTATGGAGCACATTCTTGGTCAGTATTTCATAAGAAGAATGTTCGCTATGGGTGAACATATCGGTTTTGGCACCCGGTTCTATAGTAATAAGGGAGGCAGGCTTAATATCTTTGTATAGTTCAGTCACATCAATGCCTAAAGCTTTAGCAATATGCATATGTGATTCTAAAGTACCCACCATTTTTTTATTCTCAATCCGGCTTAAGGTGGCCAGTTGTACGCCGCTGATTTCTGCTAATTCACTTAGCGTCATTCGTTTGGCTTTGCGTAAAGCGGTAAGTTTGTCGCCTATAAACATAAAAAATCCTTTTTTAGAATGTTAATGATAATAATCCAAAGTTTAGCATATTTTGATTAATTAGCAAAATATTTTTATCCTTAAACAAATATTCAGTCAGAATTTGATATTTAGTTAAAATAATATTTGACAAAAAATCAAATTATGGTTATAGTTATTTTGTGTGAATAACCATTTAACAAGGAGTGACATAGATGTCAACCCAAACATTAGATGTGAAGATCATCAAAATACATCGCTTGGCCGACGCTGGAAAAATTAAAGCATTTGTAAATATAGGGATCAATGATGCCATATTGATCAAGGGTGTACGGGTATTTTTAGGGCAAAATGGTTTATTTGTATCTATGCCTTCGGAATTGGGCAAAAATGAACGTTGGTATGAACGGGTAAGTTGTTTGACCAAAGATGCCCAGGAACTGATCAGCCAAAAAGTGCTGGAAGCTTATAACACAGGGGAAGGTGAGGACGTCCAGGAAGTAGAAGAATTTTAGACATATTAAATATCTGAGGCGTCCTTAGATCTGACGGAACGTGGAGAGGTTTTCCGGAAACTTTGAAGCGAGGGGGCCGTCAAGATCGCCAGCCGTAACATACTTACCGACGCTTCAGATATTTTTTTAATATCAGTATTATTCTCAAGGAGAAGCAGATGAAACTTGCCCTATTTGCATTGGTTGTTATTTTGAATGTATTTGATTTTGCACAACAAGGGTTTTGTTCGCAGGCGCTTAAGAAAACTATTGCTGTTGTAGATTTTGAGAATGGCACAGGGTGGGGAAGCGGGTGGAGCTTAGGTTCAGATTTTGCTACTCAGCTTTCCGATGCATTAGTACAAAGTGGTAAATTTATTGTTTTGACCCGGG
>CAZBJT010000077.1:0-3309 GCA_964492215.1 uncultured Planctomycetales bacterium
ATAAAGTCTGGGTTTTTATGGGCGACGGGGAATCTGATGAACCTGAATCTTTAGGCGCCTTGACCATGGCTTCCCGTGAAAAATTAGACAATTTGATTTTCGTCATCAACTGTAACCTCCAGCGCTTGGACGGTCCGGTGCGCGGCAACGGCAAGATCATTCAGGAATTAGAAGCTTTATTCCGTGGTGCCGGTTGGAACGTCATCAAAGTCATCTGGGGTAATGATTGGGATCCTTTATTAGAGAAGGACACTGAAGGTTTATTGGCCCGCCGCATGGGTGAAGTGGTTGATGGTGAATTCCAAAAATATTCCGTTTCTGATGGCGCTTATATCCGTGAGAAATTCTTCGGTAAAGATGAACGCCTCTTGGAGATGGCTTCGCAATTAAGTGATGACCAGATACGCACGATGAAGCGCGGCGGACATGATCCGGAAAAAGTTTATGCCGCTTACAAAGCTGCCATGGATTATAAGGGCGCGCCCACTGTTATCTTAGCTCATACTGTTAAAGGTTATGGTTTAGGTGAAAGCGGTGAAGGCAAGAACATCACCCATCAGCAGAAGAAATTAAACGAGCAGGAATTAAAAGAATTCCGCGCCCGCTTTAACATCCCGCTCTCTGATGCGGAAGTAGTCAAAACGCCATTTTATAAACCGGCGGAAGATTCCCCGGAAATGCAATATTTACGCGAACGCCGCAAAAGTTTAGGCGGTTATATGCCCTCACGCCGTACCGAGGTAACACCGCTTAAAACACCGTCGGAAGAATTGTTCGAAGAATTTTATAAAGGCACTGAAGGCCGTGCGGTTTCAACCACCATGGCGTATGTGCGTGTCTTGTCCAAATTATTACGCGATAGTGAAATCGGGAAATTGATTGTCCCTATTATCCCGGATGAAGCCCGTACCTTTGGTATGGAAGGCTTGTTCCGTCAGGTGGGTATTTATTCTCACGTCGGCCAATTATATGAACCTGTTGATGCAGACAGCTTGATGTATTACAAAGAAGCGGTTGATGGTCAGATATTGGAGGAAGGTATTAATGAAGCAGGTGCTATCTCCTCCTTCATTGCCGCCGGTACTTCTTATGCCACACACAACATCAACATGATCCCCTTCTACACCTATTACTCCATGTTCGGACCTCAGCGCGTGGGGGATTTGGTGTGGGCTGCAGGTGATTTACGCTGCAAAGGGTTCCTCGTCGGTGCAACCTCTGGACGCACCACCTTAAATGGCGAAGGCTTACAGCATCAAGACGGTCATACACATTTATTGACCTCAACTGTGCCTAACTTGGTTTCTTATGACCCGGCCTTTGCTTATGAAATTGCCGTGATCATCCGCAATGGCATGTGGCGCATGTATGAAAAACAAGAAAGCATCTTTTACTATTTAAGTGTGGGCAATGAGAACTATGCCATGCCCCCTATGCCTGAAGGCGCCAAAGAAGGCATTATCAAAGGCATGTATCACTTTAGCAAGTCGGCCAAGACATCTGACTTAAAGGCCCATTTGTTCGGCAGCGGTGCCATCATGAACCAGGTGCTGGCGGCCCAAAAGATCCTTGAAGAGAAGTATAATGTATCGACGGATGTATGGTCGGTGACCAGCTACAATGAATTGCGCCGTGAAGCTTTGCATGTCGAGCGCGAGAATTTGCTTAATGCCAATCACAATAAACAATCTTACATCAGCGAGGCATTAAAAGGCCAAACCGGTGTTTTCGTGGCTGCTTCCGATTACATGAAAATCTTGCCGGACTCCATCCGTAAATGGATGCCGAGTGCTTATACGGTTTTGGGTACAGATGGTTTTGGCCGCAGCGAAAGCCGCGAAGCCTTGCGCGACTTCTTTGAGGTGGATGCCAAACACATTGTATGGGCCACATTAGTGACATTACTCGACGAGAAGAAGGTTGATGCCAGCTTAGTGGCCAAAGCCCAAGCTGACTTAAAGATCAATCCAAATAAATTGAATCCGATGATTTCTTAAAAAAGGTAATTTATGGCTGCGGAATTAAAGCTTCCTGAGTTAGGTGAAAATATTTCTCAAGGCACTGTCACTAAAATTTTAGTGAAAGCCGGGGATACTATTAAAAAGGGACAGAACATCCTGGAATTGGAAACGGACAAGGCTGTTTTGGAAGTTCCATCTACTGTCGACGGTGTGATCAGTGAAGTTTTGGTCAAGACCGGGGCTGTGGTGAAAGTGGGCGCACCGGTATTCACATTAACCGGTGATGCCGCTGGCACACCAGCGCCGAACCCTGCTGCCCCAGCTCCCGCTGCAGCTAAACCAGCTGCCCCCGCAGCGTCTGCTACAGTCGCACCAGCACCTACTGCTCCTGCAGCTGCGGCACCCGCATCGGTTCCCGGCGGCATCAGTGAATTAAAATTACCTGCTTTAGGCGAAAATATTGAAAAAGGCACCGTCACTAAAGTTTTAGTTAAAGTTGGCGATGTGGTTAAAAAGGGACAGAACATCCTTGAACTTGAAACCGATAAAGCTGTGCTGGAAGTCCCCTCACCCAGTGAAGGGCTTATTAAAGAAATTTTAGTCAAAGCCGGTGATGTGTTAAAAATCGGCCAGCCTGTCTTTAAAATTGAAGGTGGCGCGTCTGCACCCGCTGCTGCTCCGGCGGCACCTGCAGCAACAAGCACCAAAGCGTCTACCCCTGCTCCTGCGGCAGCAACAGCGCCAGCGGCAACAGCTAGCACAGCAACACCTGCAAAAGCTCCAGTCCATGTGCCCGTGCGTAAAGATATTCCGGCGGCTCCGTCGGTGCGTTTATTGGCGCGTGAATTAGGTATTGATCTCGCTTTAGTGCCGGGCAATGGCCCTGGCGGACGCATCTCCACTGATGACGTTAAAGCTTATTGCAAAATGCTTAACACCACCCGGCCTGCCGGTGGCGGCGTTACCCAACAAGCTTTACCTAATTTCACCAAATGGGGCACCACGCGCCGTGAACCCATGAACAATGTCCGCAAGAAAACCGCGGAGCATTTGTCTTATGCGTGGAATTCCATCCCGCATGTCACCCAATTTGAAAAAGCAGATATCACCGCCTTAGAAGGATTACGCAAAACCTTATCAACGCCGGAACGCAAACTTTCGATCACGCCTTTCTTGATCAAAATCATTGCTGCGGCTTTAAAGAAATTCCCGCAATTTAATACCAGCGTCGATATGACGGCCAGTGAGATCGTTTATAAAGATTATATCAATATCGGTGTGGCTGTAGATACCGACCGCGGACTTATTGTACCGGTATTAAAAAATGTGGATAAAATGAGTGTCGTGC
>CAZBJT010000077.1:3319-7067 GCA_964492215.1 uncultured Planctomycetales bacterium
GCAAGGCGGCTGTTTTACTATTTCTAATTTAGGCGGTATTGGCGGGACATTCTTTACACCCATTGTCAATACGCCGGAAGTGGCCATCTTAGGGGTTTCACGCGGGGTCTTAGAGCCTGTGTACCACGAAGACCAATTCGTGCCGCGCCTGATGCTTCCCTTATCTTTATCTTATGATCACCGCATCATTGATGGTGCTGATGGTGCACGCTTCATCCGCTGGATAGCTGAAGCCATCACGAAGGCGGAGCATGTATGAGTAATCCCGTCCAATTAGTTGTCATCGGTGCCGGTCCCGGCGGTTATGCGGCCGCTTTCTTAGCGGCTGATTTGGGCATGGAAGTTGCTATCGTTGAAAAAGAAGCTAATCCCGGCGGTGTTTGCCTTTACCGCGGTTGTATCCCCTCCAAAGCTTTTTTGCATGTGGCTAAAATTATTTCGGAAGCCAAACATGCCAAAGCGTTCGGCATTGATTATGCGGAACCAAAAATAGATATCAATAAATTACGCGATTGGAAAAAAAGTGTCGTCACTAAATTGACCGGCGGTTTAGGTCAATTGGCTAAAGCGCGTAAGATCAAATATTATCAAGGCGAAGCTTCTTTTGTTAATTCCACGACCTTAAAGATCAAGAAGACGGATGGGTCGGTTGAAGAATTATCTTTTCAGAAAGCTATTTTAGCCACAGGCTCAAGGCCTGCGGTCATCCCCAACTTACCTAAATCCGCACATATTTGGGATTCCACGGCCGCTTTGGAGATAGAAACCATCCCGGGCAGCCTATTGGTGGTGGGTGGTGGTTATATCGGCATGGAATTAGGCACAGCTTATCATGAAGTCGGTTCCAAAGTCTCCGTCGTGGAAATGACCCCAGGCCTCTTGCAAGGGGCTGACCGCGACTTGGCTGATGTGCTGTATAAGCGCGTCAAAGGTATGTTCGCTAATATCATGCTGGAAACCAAGGTCGTTAAAATGGAAGAAAGCGCCAATGGCATTACCGTCACCTTCGCGGACATGGCCGGTAAAGAATTTAAAGAAGAGTACAATAAAGTGTTGGTGTCGATTGGCCGCAAACCTAATTCCGAGAATTTAGGTTTAGAAAATACCAAGGTCAAGGTGACTCCACGCGGTTTTGTGGAAGTCAATGATCAGCGCTGCACCGCTGATGCTAATATTTACGCCATCGGTGACATTGCCGGGGACCCTATGCTGGCCCATAAAGCCTCTCACGAAGGCCGTGTGGCGGTTGAAGCCATTGCCGGGGAGAAAGTGGCCTTTGAACCGCAAGCCATTCCTGCGGTCGTATTTACCGACCCTGAAATCGCCTGGTGCGGTTTGACTGAAATTGAAGCCACCAAAGCTGGACGTGAAGTTAAAGTTGTTAAATTCCCCTGGGCTGCTTCCGGCCGGGCTTTAACACTGTATCGTCAAGACGGATTGACCAAACTCATCATTGATGCTAAAACCGAACGCATTTTAGGGGTTGGTATTGTTGGGGTGGGTGCCGGGGAGATGATTGCAGAAGGCGTTCTGGCCATTGAAATGGGCTCTGTAGCGAAAGATCTAAAGCTTACCATCCATCCCCATCCGACCCTGTCGGAAACCATCATGGAAACCGCCGAAAGCTTTTTCGGTCACAGCACCCACATCTATCGCCCAAAAAAATAATTGGTAGCGTCTACCAATTAAAAAGGGGACACTAAGGGACACCAATGTGTCCAGTTGTGTGTCCCCTTTTTTACACCAATTATTATCTGGCTAATAAACGTAGTTTGCGGCGTAATTTAGGTTGGTTGTGGGAGGCAAATTCCAGCATCTGGCGTAACCATTCCAATTTCTTCTTGGCAGGTATGCGCGCATGCCTTTTAACACGCGCCTCTAATGTTTCCCATTGGTTACTCATCAGATTTCTTCAACCTCTTTAGAATTTTCAACTCTGCTATATCTGCCTGATCAATCGGACGCCAGGCAACTTTCTTCATAGTCATTAATTGTTCAATACCCACCACTGGCAAGCGTATGCCATCCACCTTTAATAAGACAATGCTCTTTTCGGCCTGCGCAAAACTGACCGGACTTTCGATAATCACATCAATTTGGCTCAAACTATTGTCTTTCAGAAAGCTCAATGTCTTCATGTTCTTATGCTTCAGAAGACCTTTTCTTTTACCTTCATCAAGCACATCCATGGGATCAATCGGCTGAAGCAACCTATACGAGTGTTTATAAAGAATCTTGATCAAGCGAGAGAGATTCGCCTCTGTCATTTCTATAAGAATATCCAAATCTGCAGTGGCACGAAAACCGCCCAATAAATTAAATGCCATGCCGCCCACAATGACATAACGCACGCGGTATTTGTTAAAATCTTTTAGCTCCTGACCATAAATAATCATATTTATACTATAAATAGATTTTCTTCTTTGGGCAAAGCATTTGTCATAGAGCTTAAAAAATGGGACACGTAGCTAGTACATGTCCCCTTTTTTTAATTACATTACCCTAGGTGTCTGGAATTATGCTAAGCGAGGGCCTCTGCGTGTTCTTCGCGGGAGTATTCTTTCATGGCGTACTTGTAATCTATGGCCAGCGGGTTGGTTTGTTGGTGGTTCTTCGCAGCTTGCTGTTCTTGTTCGGGGGTCAATAATCCTTTGAAGAAGGATAAGGTGAACCCAACGCCGGAACGGATCTCTAAGATCTGCGGGATGAAACCGCGGATGTTGCTCTTGAGCAGCCATTCAAACCCTTGGGGTACAGGAAGCATCGCGGCATCACCCTGCATGTTAAGCTGCAGGTACTTGGCATCGAAGTCGATACCACCGAGATCTTTTAGAATTACAAAACTCTTTCCTGAAGATATTAATGCAGGTTTTGTTAAATGACCTCGGTCTGTCTTGATGGTTATCAAAGGATTCGCCTTTGATTCAAGAGCCACTACAGTACCATTTTCATATGGAATGTCTTTTCCTTCTTTACCATCTATAAAGCTTATCCTCTGCCCCAGACTAAGAGTCACCTTTCCCGTATCTGTTGATTTAATGTCCACAGGAGTAGCTACTTCAATACTATCTACATAATTTCCTTTTACTACCTTACGATCAACTATATCTGTTTCAGTTTGAGGAACGACATCAACGACATCTCTTTCAACAAAAGTATTTTTTGCCAATGGATTATTACGCCGCAAGAAACCACTGGTGTCTATTGTCAATTTATTTCCGTTTACCCTAGTAACCACACCTTTAATTCCATCTTTAAGTTCAATCCGATAACCCACACCTCCCCCCGTTTGTCCTGATGCTACTGGTGAGTTTGGTGCCGGTGCTGGAACGACGGTGCCGCCTGTCACTGCTCCTGCCTTCGGCATTAAACCCATATTGGCAAGGATTGTTACTATTAGCACAGGTGCGACCCTATCGAATAAATTAGTTTGTGTTTTATAGTCTTTTTCTGCTGCTTCAAGGGCTATTGTTTTAGCTTTAACATCATCAACTGCCCTCTGCAGCAATCCAGTCAAACGTTCTCTTTCTGCACTTCCTGCCTCTTTATGCCTAGCTGTTAAAAATTCCATGTTGATCTTCTCACGAAGTTCCGTAGCTGCTTTTAATGCCGCCTTAGCTGTATTGAAATCCTGTTTCAATTGCGCTCTAGATTTTCTAGGCCCTGGTGTCGGGGTCGATATTGGAGCTGAAGTCAGAGCAGGTGTTGGTGTTGGTGCTGGTTCCGACGCTGGTGTCTGAACCGGTGT
>CAZBJT010000078.1:0-3898 GCA_964492215.1 uncultured Planctomycetales bacterium
ACGATCTGTAATAAAAATCCCAAGGTGGTGGGTGAAAATTTTACCGAGGAAGAGCTTAAGGAGCTCATGCTCGAGCAGAAGATCGAATGCGTGCCCATGGTCAATGACAAGTTTGAGGTCTTAGACATTTTTATTTGGGACGAGGTCTTTGCCGGCAAGGTCAGCCGCCACAAGGAAAAACTTAATATCCCGGTGGTGATCATGGCCGGAGGCAAGGGGACGCGCTTAGATCCCTTTACCCATATTTTACCCAAGCCCTTGATCCCCATCGGCGAGAAACCGATCATTGAGATCATCATGGATAAATTCAGTGCCCATGCGGTGACGGATTTTTATATTTCGGTCAACCATAAGGCCCGGATGATCAAGTCTTACTTTGAGGAAAGCAATGGGCAATACAACATTGTGTACCTAGAGGAAGATAAACCTTTAGGCACCGTCGGTGCGCTCAAGCTCCTGGAGAACAAGATCAGCAGCCCTTTTCTGGTGACCAATTGCGATGTCATCATTGACAGCGATTATAGTGAATTGGTCAAATTCCATAAAGAGCATGGCTATGACCTGACCTTGGTTGTTTCCTACCGCCATCACGTCATCCCCTATGGGGTTTGCGAGATTGAGAGCGGCGGGGTCTTAAAGAACATGAAAGAAAAACCCGAATACGATATTTTGATCAATACCGGCATGTATGTGATCAATAGTTCGGTTTTGACGTACATCCCCAAAGACCAGTTTTTTAATATGACGGATTTGATCATGAAAGCCAAAGAAAGCGGCTGTAAAATAGGGGCTTATCCCATCAATGAAAAGAGCTGGATCGATATCGGCCAATGGGAAGAATATTACAAAGCCCTGGATCGATTTAAACCGGGGCGCTATTAAGATGAACAAGCCAAGCAATTCCACCGACATGATACCGCTTTTTGTCCCGGAGATACGGGGCAATGAATGGGCGTATGTGAAAGAATGCTTAGACACCGGATGGGTATCTTCCGTCGGTGCTTTTGTGGACCGCTTCGAGGCGGCTTTGGCCGCGTATGCCGGCGCCACCTATGCCGTGGCTTGTGTCAACGGCACATCTGCATTGCACATGGCTTTAATGGTGGCAGGGGTCAAGGCGGATGAAGAAGTGCTGGTACCCGCCTTATCTTTTATTGCCCCGGCCAATGCCATCCGTTATGTGGGGGCCTGGCCTGTTTTTATGGATATTGCCGCGGATACCTTGCAAATGGACCCGCAGAAGATACAGGATTTTTTGACTAACGGATGTGATTTCAAAGATGGGGTTTTGATCAACCGCACCACCAAAAGGATCGTTCGGGCCATTTTGCCCGTGCATTTATTGGGTCATCCGGCGGACATGGACCCTATTTTGGACATCGCCCAACGGTTTAATTTGATTGTCATCGAGGATGCGGCTGAAAGTTTGGGTGCTACCTATAAGGGTAAAAAAACCGGCGGCTTGGCGCATATCGGTTGCTTTAGTTTCAATGGTAATAAGATCATCACGACCGGCGGCGGGGGTATGGTCATGACCAACCATGAGCCATGGGCCAAACGGGTCAAATACTTAAGCACGCAGGCCAAGGACTCCCCGTCGGAATATCTCCATCATGAGGTAGGGTATAATTACCGCCTGACAAACATACAGGCGGCCTTAGGGGTGGCCCAAATGGAATTGCTGCCCGATTATGTGGCAAAAAAAAGGCATATCGCGGCCTATTATGAGCAGCATTTAAAAGGTATCGAGGGGATCACATTGCCCCGCGAGGCTAATTGGGCGCAGTCCAATTTTTGGTTATACACCATTGCCTTTGATGAAGGTGCCTATGGGGCGGGAAGAGATCGGATGATCGCCAAGTTTAAAGAGCATCACATACAGACCAGGCCTTTATGGAACCCGCTTCATGAATTAAAACCTTTTAAAGATTGCCAGGCCTATCATATTGATATTGTTCCCCGGTTTTACGCGCAGGCCGTGTCACTTCCATCGTCGGTGGGGCTGACGCAGGAGCAGCAAGACAGGGTCATCGGTGTGATACGCCAGGCCAGGGGATAAAAATAAGCATCACAGGGGAGATATATGAGTAAATTGTTTGAACAGGTCAAAGACTTAGAGGCGGTGCGTAAGCCCTATTTGGCCCCCAAGATCATCATCGTCGACGGCCAACCCGGCTGCGGTAAAACATTGCTGTCCCAAATCATCGCCGGTTTAGACCGGGTGGAATTACTCACCTATGCCTATGAGATCGAGCATGCCTGTTCCTTGTGGAGTTTGGGCAAAATTAAGGATGATGCTGCCGTTACTTTGGTGCGGCTGATTTCGGATTTGAAACTTTATAATTTGACCATGGGCCGCGAGACCAATTTTCGCTGGAACGACCTTTCCAGCGCCGTGCAAAGCCCTCGGCCTTTATCTTATTTATCTAGGCTGTTTGGCAAGGGGGATGAAAGTGTCCCGGCCATGGTCAAGCAGCGCAACCCGATTTTGCATCTGACCACGCACAATTTATTGATGATCGCCGAACCGGTGTTTGCCGCCCTTGAAGATCGCCTGGTGTTTATCAATATGGTGAGGCATCCGTTATATATGATCAAACAAATATCGCTTAATTGGGAAAAGCTCCATCATGATGTGCGTAATTTCACGGTGCATTATCAATACCAAGGTCAGGACCTTCCTTATTATATAGCCGGATGGGAAGATTTATTTTTAAAGTCGAATGCGGTTGAACGGACGATATACGCGATGGATAATTGGACCCAAAAAAGGCAGCAGGCCATGGGGTCATTCTCACCGCAGGCCTCCTCGTCGATCATCACCGTGCCTTTTGAGACTTTTGTGATTTCCCCCGACCCGTTCATGGACCAGATGGCCAATGCTTTAGGCTCAGCGGTCACGCCTTTGACTAAACGGATCATGAAACAACAAAAGGTCCCGCGCAAGATGTATGCGCAAGGGATTGATCTTAAAGTGTATAAACGTTACGGCTGGCAGCCGCCCCAATCTGCGGATGAAAATAAGGAATTTGAACTGCGCTGGCAATGGGCCCGGCAATCAGCGTCCCCGCAAGCCATGGATGTATTGGGAAAACTCTGCCGTGATTATGAAGCAACCTATTTAGGCGGAGCCAAAGAGTATCAGGCAACGGTATAATTTTTTAAAAAGCGGTAATGAACCTTAGGGAAGACTGTATGAAACCAATTGTTTACGCGCATGCCAGCCATATCGACGGCTTGAATTTCGAATTCTCCAAAAGCAGCTTTGTGGTCTTAGGCGAGCGCCGCAAAGAAACATTTCCCCATCCCATGGAAATGGCTTTATTCACCATTCGCTTAGCTTTGAGGATCGGCCTTAAATTACCGGCATTGGCAGGGGCGCGCGGTTTGCCTTATTCATCGGCCAGCGACAATTTACTTTTTGATGCTCCGCTGATGAGCATGGTCGTGGGCCGCCGGATCAAATTTTTGCGCGGCTGGGGGCGGTATGATAGTTGTGTGAAAGGGTTTAATGCCTTAGGGTTGCTGGCCGAGCATGTGTTTAAGGCCGTTAAAAAATTGGAGGCTTTGTCACCGGAGGCTTTGATCGCCGAGAAGCAGGCTTTTTTGCGCGCCAAAGCATACCGTGATGAAAAAACAGGCGAATATGGTTTATTCTTTACGGAACAGCAATTAAAGTCATTCACGACCAAGGATTGGGCGGACATTGCTAATTTAGACATAGCTTTATGGCAGACATATGCGCGCCGGCCGATCATTTGTTCCACCTCCTCTAACATGGGCATATCCCTGCACCAGGCCATGAGGGATTTTCAGGAAAGCCGTGTAAGCATTAAAGGCAAACAGGTGCCGGTATTGAATGAAAATGAAGGGTGGCTGGTGATCTGGTGCCCCGATG
>CAZBJT010000078.1:3908-7066 GCA_964492215.1 uncultured Planctomycetales bacterium
CCGATGAGCAGGCGGATTTTATGAACAGCGAGAAGACCGAGACCTTAAGGGCCTTGGAAACCGAAGAGCCGCCTTTGACCACCTTGCACACTTATATCAATCGCCAGCAACGCGATCCCGGTGCTTTAAGGGATGCCTTGATCAATGGCGGTTATTTCTTCCCCACCAATCCGCAATCCAAGGAAGAGATGCAGAATTTGTTGTTTGTGTCGCTCAACAATATTGCCAATGAACGCAACACCACCGTCGCTGACATATTAAAAGACCCAAAAGTCATCCAGGCATTGGAAAGCCTTGATTGTGATTTGAAAAACGACAATGTGGCGGTGACCAATGGCGTCGAGGGCGGGTTATATGGCTTGATGATCCCTTATTTGTTGATGCTGGAAGAAACATTGCAATTAAATGATGCCAGGGCAGTCGCCACCTGGAACCAGGCATCCATTGGTGCCGCTTTGGCGGCCATTGTGTTAATGGACATGTATTTAAGGGACATCGAGCGTTTGCCTAAACATATTGTCGCCGAGCTTCAGGACCTTTTCCCGGTGCTGAGCAAATATTTGAAACAGAAAAAATTAGGCCGGCATTTAAAGACACGCATTCATGGGGTCTTTGATATTGCCAATTTGCAATCCTTGGCGCAATTATTGGGGGTGGTGGTTGAAAGGCATTTATCCGGACGGGGAACGGCTTTAGTCGGTCTTGGTTCCAGTTCCTATGCCAACGGTAACCGCTGCTATGAAATCCTCAAAGAGAGCATGGACAATCAAGGGCCTTTCCAGGGCAAAGAAACATTTCATTTATCCACGCATACATTGATTCCGGTGGCCCAGGCCTTGATCTGGGGGGAAGACCTCTTTAGGGTGATGTGTACCGCTGAGTTCGAAGCCATGAATGAAGAAGAGCGCATCACTTTTATTTCAAAACACGTGGTTAAAAGCGAACCCGCCGGGGCTGCCGCGGTGGGCGGGTATTTACTGGCCCGTTTGGATACCGGTACCCTTTCCTTTTTTGAAATTGTTTATGCCTTAAGGCTGGCGGGATTTACGCGGGATAATTTCCTCACCTTTGCCGCCTATGGGGACGGCCAAAAAGGGGCCGATGAATTCGTACAGCGCGCCTATGAAGAAGGCATTTACATGGGCGAATTGGCGGCCAACATATTGAGCGTTTTGGACTGGCCGTTTAAGCAATTGGAAGACAGGGTGAAAAAAGAAAGGGCCTACAGCCGGTTGAATTATCAGGTGAATTTATTGGATACGGATGATTTCGAGGTGCTTAACCCCGTCATTAATATTTATTTGACCGGCGACAATACCCGCCAGCCATCCAGGCCTTTTATCAAAGAGATCATGGACAAAGCCCTGGCCCACCGGACCATGGCCAAATATGTCATCGAGGCGGATGTGAAGGTGCAGGCCAAAACCCTGCAATTTGACATGGTGCCTGCGGTGAGGATATTTTTTGCCGGCTGCAGCCATGGTTTGACAGCAACCCAAAAACATTTGGACCGTGTGAAAAAGAGCTCGATCCATTTTATGGTCAAGAAGCTCGCCGTCAAAAGGATTGAACAATGACAGCTGAAAGAACAATCATCGACCGGATCATCGGTATCTTTGAGGGGCATGCGGATAAGGCTTTTATTATCGAAGAGCCTTTGGGCGTGCCATTGAGCTATGGGGAATTTTTCCAAATGGCCTTAAAGGCCCGGGACATGCTAAAGGCTAAGGGGCTCAACAAAGGGGACAAGGTCGTCTTGATTTTGCCTAATTCCAGCGAATACGCCGCCCTTTATTTCGGTATTTTGATGCTGGGGGCTGTGGCTGTACCCATTAACCAGGCTTTACACCCTAAAGAAATAAATTTTATTTTATCCCGCATCAAAATTCAGGTGATTGTCTTTTCGGTTTCCACCCGCCCATTGGTTCTAAGCGCAGCGGAAGGGATCATTGGCCATCAACTATGCCTTTTGCTCCAGCAGGAAAAAGCCGCGCATCATGAGGAAGTGGAATTGCCCGTCTTGGATCAAGGCCCTGCAGTCCATCAAACACCGCAAGAGGCTTTTGCGGCTAATACGGATGAGGATATTTTTACCATCACCTTTACCTCCGGTACGACGAGCAAGCCTAAAGGCGTCATTCACCGGGTGAGCTCCCAATTCGGCAGTGCCTTGTCTTTTAACCAGGCGCTCGAGGTCAATCAATCCAGCCGGTTCATTGATTTTTGGCCCATGGCCTACAGCACCGGCATCCTGAATAATTTATTATGCCCGTTTATGGCCACGGGTTCTGTGGTGATAACCCCGGTCTTTGATATCCGTGCCTTACTGAATTTCTGGCAGCCGGTGATCAGCCGCAGTGTCAATACATTATGGCTTTCTCCCTCGATGCTGGCGACGTTGGTCTATGTGGATCGTAATCCCGAGGGGATTAAATACTGCCAAATGCAAAGGCCTGTGGTGTATGCGGGTACCGCTCCTTTGCCGTTAAAGGTCAGGAAAGATTTTGAACACAAATACCAGGTGCCGGTGTATGAAAGTTACGGGCTTTCCGAATTGCTGTTTATTTCAGCTAATTTAAAACAACATCCTTTGAAGGAAGGCTCCGTGGGGCATGTGTTACCGGGGGTCAATGTCCACATCATGGCTGAGGATGGCCAGGCGATACAGCCGCCGGGGGACGGGGAGATTGTGGTGGAAACGCCGTTTTTGATGCAAGGGTATTTGAACCTTGAGTCCGATCAAGTCAAGACTTACCCCAAGGGCGAACTGTTCCCCACCGGTGATATCGGCCATTTTGATGCCCAAGGCCATTTATTCATCACCGGACGCAAAAAAGATTTGATCATCCGGGGAGGTATGAACATCAGCCCGCGGGTGATTGAAGAATTGATCTTGACCCATCCGGCGGTGGAGCAGGTGTGTGTATTCGGTATCCCGCATGATTATTACGGGGAAGAGATCGTGGCGGTGGTTAAATGCAAGGCCGGTCGCAACCTCGACGAAGAAAAGCCGGCTTTGTTAAAGCTGTGCCGCACTAATTTAAACGATGCCTCGGTACCCTCGCGTTTTATCCAAAAAGATTCATTGCCCACAACTAATACCGGCAAGGTGCAGAAAAATAAACTCCGGGACGAAGTCCTGGCCTCATTGGCAAGCA
>CAZBJT010000079.1:0-7057 GCA_964492215.1 uncultured Planctomycetales bacterium
CACACCGCCAGCCGGTTTTGCCATTGATATGGGCACCATGTCGACGGCAGATGTAAAAACAGGGCGTCCGTAAAGCCAATATTCTGACCATTTCTTAAAGGAGAAAATATATGTTGCGCAACTTACTAAAGAATAAAAATAAAAAAGGCCAGAATACGGCGGAGTATGCGCTGTTGATCGCCTTGGTTGTGGCCGGTGTCATTGCCATGCAAACCTATGCCCAGCGTACCTTGCAGGCACGTATGCATGATGCGAGCCAGTATTTGACATCGCAGACATCCACGATCGGTAATGCGACCCAATATGAGCCGTATTACTTGCAAAGCAATTACAATATCGACCGTGAATCAGAAGACGGTACGATTTTGGGCAAAGGCTTAGCTGCCAAGTACTCGTCAACCAACCGTACGCGTCAAAGCGGCGGTTCACAGGTGTCTGTGTATAACGGCACCATTAAGATGGATGCGACAGGCGGATCTGTCAGTACGACTACAGGCAGTAGTTTCTAATATTGTTTAGAACTCATTTAATGGAGGAACACATATGTTAACGTTGCTTAATCAAAGAAGGGGGCAGTCAACCCTAGAATACGTGGTGCTGGTGGTGGTTATCATCGGTGCCTTATTATCAATTCAGGTTTATATCAAACGTGGTGTGCAGGGCCGTTTAAAGAGCGCTGCGGATGATATCGGCGATCAATACTCGACCGGTAACACCAACATGATCAAGAAGACACGCACGATCAGCAATACGTCGGACACCTTCGGTACGGAAGGGACGGGGCAAGGGGTTTCTTCCTCTAAGTTAAGAGAACCGGAGAAAACTTATACCGAGGAACGTGCGGTTATCTTGAATACCGACCAGGAATACTGGGGTAAAAGCGGTGGTAACTAATTAAGTAATTGAAATGATGGAGACACGTACTAGAAGTGCGTGTCTCCATCATCAATGATATTTCTAGGAGGCTTATATATGTTGAGAAATAATAGGGGTCAAAGCACGGTCGAGTATATTATTCTGGTGACGGCGGTCATCGGGGTGATGATCGTTTTTGCCACGAATAAGGACGCAGGGTTACAGCAAAAGTTGAGCAATGCGTACGATCAAGTGGGCAATGATATGGCAACCAAAGCGGACAGTTTGTCTCTGTCTCATGACACCGAAGATGGCGGCGTCCCTGCTTCAGGAACACCGGATACGCAATTTAAAGTTGACCCTGGCACGATGCCGGACCCAGGGGCAACCGTACGTCATCCATAGTCAACGACCATTTGTTCAGGAGAAAAATATATGTTATGCAACTTACTAAAGAATAAAAATAAAAAAGGGCAGAACACGGCGGAGTATGCGCTGTTGATCGCTTTGGTTGTGGCCGGTGTCATTGCCATGCAAACCTATGCCCAACGTACCTTGCAGGCACGTATGCATGATGCGAGCCAGTATTTGACATCGCAGACATCCACGATCGGTAATGCGACCCAATATGAACCGTATTATTTGCAAAGCAATTACAATATCGACCGTGAATCAGAAGACGGTACCATCTTAGGTAAAGGTTTAGCGGCCAAGTACTCGTCAACCAACCGCACCCGTCAAAGCGGCGGTTCACAAGTGTCTGTATATAACGGCACCATTACTCAAGGTTCCGATGGTTCTCAGAGTGCCCCGGCGACAAGCGGCGGCTTTTGATTTTAATTAATAGATTCCCGCTGCAGTTTATCCTCGCCCTCGATTGAGACATTCGAGGGCAGGCTCCAGCGGGGACGGGAATGACAATGAAGGAGACACATATGTTAACGTGGATCAATCAAAAGAGGGGGCAATCAACCCTGGAGTATGTGGTGCTGGTGGTTGTTATTATTGGTGCTTTATTGTCGATACAGGTGTATATCAAACGCGGTGTGCAAGGTCGTTTAAAGAGCGCTGCGGATGATATCGGCGATCAATACTCGACGGGTAACACCAATATGATCAAAAAGACACGCACCATCAGCAATACCACGGACACCTTTGGTACGGAAAAACAAGGGGTCTCGGCTTCCCGGTTAAGAGAAAATGAAAAGACATACACGGAAGAACGTGCGGTTATCTTGAATACCGACCAGGAATACTGGGGTAAATCGAACTAAATACAACAAAGGACAAAAGCATGAAGCAGCGTAAAGGCCAAAGCACGGTGGAATACCTTTTGCTGGTAACGGCGGTGACCGGTGTGGTCATTCTTTTTACCACCGGTGACAATAGCCCGTTTAGAAGCCGGTTGACCAATGTGATGAACCAGACCACCGGTGATATGGAGCAGGTGGCCAACCGTTTTTCAGGGGCGTTTTAGACCATGCGCCGGCCGCTGGGGCAAAAAGGCCAGACCTCTTTGCCCGAATACGTCGTCACTTTTTTTATCGTCGTCGGTGTGGTGGTGGCGATGACCACGTATATTCAACGGGGCTTACAGGCGCGCATCCATGATGCACATAAGTACATGATCAAAAGCGCTTCAGACCATTGCGACCAGGATTGTGTCGACGCGGCCGGAGGCAAGATCACTTATGAGTATGAGCCGTATTACGGCAACATAACCAGTGATACCGACCATTCCAGCGAGGAGACCAAAAAGGTTTTTGGCACACAGGGGGCGGACGGGTTGTTCCAGGTGATCACCAATGATGACATGTCTACTCAAAGCGTCAGCCGTCAACTGCCGCCTAAGGAAGCTGTCAGGGACCAACAGGGCCAGTGATATGTCTAAGGGTCAAACTATTTTGGAACACATTATCTTGATCGGTATTGTTACGGTCGTGGTTTTTTATATGGGGCCTGCCATCAAACGGGGGCTGCAAAGTTTGATCAAAATAACATCCGACCAGATCGCCAATCAGCAGGATGCCGACCAGCTTGTCACCAGGCCGTTGGCGCATCAACCGGCGGATGAACGTGACACGGTCACTCAAGACGACAGCCAGGGAGGGTATTTGGTCCAGGCCTCTACTAAAAGCAGCACGTCCTCGACAACAGAAAAGTTTGAAACCGGCAACTTTGATGCAGGCAGCAACGGTTATGTTCATATAACTAATACGGTGATCGACGAGGGTTCAGAGACAAGTAGCGCCTCGGTTACCGACGCCGGTTTTACCAAGGAGCATTGACATGTTTAAGCGCAATGGACAGACGATCGCTGAACACGCGGTGCTTGTCATCATTGTCATGGTGGTGCTGATCGTCATGAGCAGCTATGTCAAACGGGCGTTCCAGGGCCGCTGGAAAAGCGCTGTCGACGACTTAGGCCAGCAATATGACCCGCAGCATGTTAACGGCTATTCCCTTCAATCATTAACCTCCAGTTCCAATTCACAAATATATACAGTACCTGATACGGGTGGTTATTGGACCAACCGCGTGGACAGCAGTTATTCCAAAGAGAGCAAGACCGGTTATTTGACAGTGCAAACAGCCACTCCTTGCACCTCGGGAAATTGTAGATGAGGAAATATTTGATCCATAAGCATAATAGAGGCCAGGCGGCGGGTGAGGTTGCCGTGTTCGGCGCCATCATCATCTTTTTGATCGGCGCCACGATCCGTACTGCCATCAGCACCTCATACACCCAGAACCAGCAATTGAAAACCATGCGCATTGCTTTGCTTAAATCTTTGGAAGGTTCCAATGCGGGCAATTCCAGCCGCAATACCACCAGCATCACCTATGTGGAAGACCGCTTGTCGCCTGACTTCGGTAAATATGGTGCGCTTGACCGCACGCCGTTTGTCTCCAGCGCGTCGGGTACATTTACCAATTTGCTTTTTTATCCGGTGGATGAAGCAGATTTGCCTAATGCCATGCCCATCATGGATGTATATATCAATGGCCAGCACTTTCCGTTTACCATGGCTGGGGTTTCCACAAAACAATTATTGCCGCCGCTTCAACCACGGAGTACCAGTGTCCGATTCAATACGGTTTACCCAGCCGCTTCCGTGCCTGATCCCGCCGGTAATGGGAATTATCATTATAAGGGGTGGGATTTTAAATGTATTCAGGATACAAAAGCCAATGTGTATTATGGCTGTCAATTGCTTTACCATATCGTAGCCAATGGCACGCAAGGTTTTTGCACCACCGACTTTTGCGGCAGCGGTGTATTGTCGGCCGACGAACGTTTTGATTTAAACCGCAATGATAAATATGATTTGAAGGATGACCCGCGGCCGGATACCAAGACGATGATCCCCCGCGAATCAATGTCCTGGCAATGGGATGCCATCCGTGGCCTTACCTCAGCGGACAAAAAAACCTACCCGTTGGATAAAGAGATGGATGTTGAGAACGGGAAGTATGCCCTCTATGATATTGACGGAGACAAACAGGAAGAAACCGTTTATTCCTACACCGGAGATGCGCACGGGGTCATCACTTCGATTGAAGTGCTGGACAATCAGGATGGGGACGTGAGCTTTACGACGGATGACAATCTTCGCCCGGGCAGTTTAGGATTAAGGCCTGAAACAGCCATTTATACGCGCACCAATGTTCCTGACGGGATCAATTCCATGGCCACCACAGGCACGTTTTTATTGATCAAAGAGGGCAAGGGTCCAGGCGGGGCATATAATCCGGAGAACGGTACTTTTGTACGCAGCCAGAATAAAAAAGACCAGGTGGATGTGGTGGAGCGTCAATTTTATTTAAGCAATGACACCGGGCGTTTTTGTTCGATCGAACCTCCTTCATCAACACCGGCGGGTTCTCCGCTGCCATTACCGGCCGCGACCCCGCAGGCATTGGTGGATGGTGAACCAAATCCGGTGGAAGCCTGCGGGACCGGGCGGTTTTGCATGGACGGTCAAAAGCTGCCGTTGATTGATGGTAAGACCAATCCATTGACCCGGGATTGTGAGGATTGTTTTTCACGCGAGAATGTGGACAAGACCTGTTTTGATACGGTATGGGTGGATGTGCCGGGCTTTACCACCAAGCAAAAGCGTTATGTTATTTATATCCGCAGCCGTATCTTAGACCAGCGCGGGCATAAGTGGATCACGGATGTGACGGACAGGAGAACGAATTTAAACTTAAGGCAATGAAAACAAAAGGACAATCCACCATAGAATTCACCTTTGCCATGATCATGATTTTATTATTGATCTACGGCATGGTGCGGATATTTCGCTGGATCGGTTTGGATTTAGCTGAGCGGCGTGTAGCCAGCGACAAGGCTTTAACCACCGGGACAACCCCCGAGGAGCAGCTGACCAATGATTTATACAGGTCTAAACGCTTAAACGCGGTGTATGTAGGCAAGTTAATGAAGTAAATTGAGATAATTATGCAAAGAGATTTCTTTCATCATAATAAGAGAGGCCAAGCGGCGCTGATTTTGATTTTTTTAGCGGCCGCTGCACTTATCTTTTTTGCCGCGACATTAAACTGGGGGACTATCGTGCAGGTCAAGACCCAGACCACGATTGCCGCCACCAATGCTTCTACATCAGTGTCTTCCATTTTTGCCAGTGATGCGCAAAGCGAATGGCATACCCAATTAAAAGGGGCCACCACCAACGGCCAGCCCGGCTTTTGCTCCAAGAGCAGTATTTGGGGTTTTATTATTTCACTCGTCATTATCATCATTATTATCATTATCGTCATCGTCACTTGGGGGGCAGCAACGCCATTGCTGACGGTGGCTGGTACCGCGATTACGGTGGGGATGATGTCCGCGGTTGTTATTGCCCTGGCATTGACAGCCTTGATCCTGCAGGTCGTGGTTGTCCAGCCGGGATTAACTGCCCTTTGGAACCGCCTGCAAGCCAGCCTTCCGGCGGAAGCGTATTTCATGGAGCGTGGTTTAAGCACGGGTGTCAATTTGGTGGTGAGCGATGACGGCATGCTCCCGGATTATTTTGATATGGATACCGACGGAAAATTCCGCGGAAACAGTGACGATAAGATCAGCCGTTTCGGTTTCTATTATACGGAACGCCTGAAAGCATTGCAGCCGCCGGTGCTCAAAGGCATTAATGTCTTTGCCCAAAAATCCCAGGAATTGCTCAATGGCGACCCCAGCCGGGTAAAAGATTGCGGGACGCTGGATCAAAATAAAGACAAGCCGTGCTGCATACCGCACCCTAAAGTTGATGTTAACGGCAAGCCATTGCTGGTTAACGGGCAAATGCAGATAGATCCGGCTTATCAAGTGCCCTCGAGCTGCACCTGGTTTTTGAATGATGCCTGCACCAATACAGCCTTACCCCAATGCAACCCGTGCTGCGTGCCTTTATACAGTGGACGCATAGTCCCTAACCCGGACTATCAGCCGAATGGCGGCTACAATAGGTTTTATAGAACATGTAAGGCAAATCCTGATGCCACCTGTCCGGCAAAAGATTGCACATGTTCAACGGTAAACGAGCGCATACGCCCGGCGTCATGCACGGACAGTGAAAATGTTAATTTGCAGAAGTGTACGCAAAACAATCCATATGGGAGCGCCTACCCCTATATTTACAGGCCGTATTCCCAAGAGTACAGCAATAATTATGATGTCGGCCATAATGAGGACCCTAAGAGAATTTCTTTCCTGGAACGGCTGGGCAACGACGATGAAAATCCCCATTATTATAAAAATTCAGGCGGCACTTTTCCGGACGTACCTTATGGCACGCAGATAGCAGATTCCATTGGTAAATTCCGGGCGGCCGATACCACCGGCTGGTATGCGACGGATAAGCAAACCGGCAGCATTTATCCTTTTTTATGGAAAATGGCCGGCGGGGTTGATTTGGCTGGAGTTACTGTCCCAGCGACGGTCGCTGCTACTCCTGAAATTTGCCAATGGTGCGCGAATGGCGCTGCTGCCTGCGACCTGTCGCGTGGAACTACACCGGCGATGACCTTGACCAATAAAAACTGCTCAGGCGACAATTGTTGCGCCTATCAATTTGCCAACAGCACACTTGATCATACATCCCTTGATTCGCGGGTTATGGACAATGTCAGTGGATTTTCCAATGACTTCGTGGCCGGAGATAAAGAATGCCCTAATCCTACGGCAGACGTCACTCAA
>CAZBJT010000080.1:0-7033 GCA_964492215.1 uncultured Planctomycetales bacterium
GCACGATTTCCTGATATAAGGGCCGCTCCTGTCATGGCCAAGGCCCCATAAGAACCTTGCAGGCGTTTAATCGCATGCTTGGCCGTGATATGTCCTACCTCATGACCGATGACACCGGCTAACTGATCATCATTGGTCACCAGGTCAATGAGACCTTTATAAACATATACATACCCGCCGGGCAGACTAAACGCATTGACCACTTTATCGTCGATCACACGCACAGAATACACCAAATCTTTGCGCTCGCATACGGCAGCAATCCTCTTTAATATTTTTTCCACCCGCTCATTGATATCGACATCCGTATCAATGGGCATGGTCTTTTCCACTTCCAAGGCTGCCGAAGCCCCAATGGACCTTTCTTTGTCCACATCGTACATCAAGGTTTCCTGGCGATGGGTAGCGGGATTAAACTCCGTCGTGCAACCGCCAAATAGGGGGAATAAAAATGCGAGGATCAAACAAGCAGGATATCTTCTCATAAAACCTCAACGCCGAATTTCTTTAACATTGTGCCGAGCTTCGCCAAAGGAAGGCCGACCACATTGAAATAACAGCCTTCAATGCGCGGGATAAACAAAGCCCCCTTACCCTCGATATCAAAACCACCCGCCTTATCCAGCGGCGACACCAAGCGGTGATAATGAGAAATGCTTTTATCGGATAATCGGGTCATGAAAACCTTAGTCTTTTCATGAGCGACCAATTCTTTGCCGCTGGCCGCATCAATGATGGCGACACCGGAATGCACCCAGTGAGGCTTTGCCATCAATTCTTTTAAGTTCTTCTTAGCTTCTTTGAGGTCTGCCGGTTTTAGAATGAGGCGGCCTTTGCCTGAATACACGACGGTGTCGCAGCCGATCACCAGACCTGATTTTAATTGGGCCGCCACATCGCGGGCTTTAAGCAAAGCATTGTGTTTGACTAAATGGGCCACACCTTGACTTAAAGTGGTCACTTCCTGGGCCTTAGAAGGCTTGACCGTAAAAGGCAGGCCTAAAATCTTCATCAGCTTGTACCGTTGGGGGCTCGCCGACGCTAGAATGAGGGGTTTCATTTGAGGAAGTCGTTGATGGTGAAAATAGATTCCAGCGGCACATTGTATTTGGCCAAAGCCTCGCGGGCACCTTCGCCGCGGTCGATGACGCAAATGGCCTTCTTGATCTTGATATTTAATTTCTGTAAGACCTCGATTGATTCAACAAATGCTTTGCCGGTGGTGGCCACATCGTCGATGATGACAACCGAAGCACCTTCCTTAAGCTCAGGGCCTTCGACTTGCTGCTGCTTGCCATGCGCTTTGGGTTGTTTGCGAATGATGAATGTATCAATAGGTTTGCCGTTTTGAAAACTCAAAGAAGCGACAGCGCCGACCATGGGATCTGCCCCAAGTGTGGGACCGCCGATGGCATCAAGCTTGTCATCTTTAACCATGTCTAAAATAACACGGCCGGTCAGATAAGCCCCGGCAGCGCTTAATGTCACCAGGCGCGCATCTAAATAAAAGCTGCTCTCTTTACCCGATGAAAGGATAAATTTGCCGCGAAAAAATGCTTTAGTTTTAAGGATGGTAAAAAGCTGTTCTTTGTCCTGCGTGATCGTTGCGTTCATGCACTTCTCTTTCTGTTAAAGATCGAATTGAGGGACTTCGATGTTGCGGTTATGGATTTCCATTAATAATTCCAGGCGGTATTTAAGCAGGGCCTTATAATTCTTGAATTCACTATCGTTAACAAAACCGGACCTGGTATAAAATGACTGATTGGCCTGGATCTCGACGGTGGTATCCATGTAACTGTCTAATAATTTTTCATCGGTCAAGGCGGTAATGGCTTTTTTATCCAAAATAGTCACATCGGAAGAAAAAGTGGCCATGGCCGGGGCTGCGGCAACAAGCAAAAGCATTAAGGTCAACATCATTTGTTTACGCATATAGGCTCCTGTGTCTGGAATTACCGATGAATTGTTATTGATTATATGGTAACATACAGCATGCTTCAAGCGTTTTTACGGGGCTTAACGGAACTGGTATTCCCCGGCCATTGCCAGGCCTGCGGCATCTTCCTTAATGGCAAGACCAGTCATTTGTGCAAGCCTTGCCTCCAAGGCCTTACATACAATACCCCGCCCTTTTGCCTGAAATGCTCGCGTCATTTAAACACATTGGGTACCCAAGGGCTTTGCCAGGATTGCAGCCATCAAGATTTTGCTTTTGACCGGGCTTGGGGTGCTTGCATTTATGACGATACATTAGCCAAACTCATTCATGCCTTTAAATACCACGGTAAAACCGGGCTGCGCCATACCTTTAGCGATGTAATGATCGCGTTTATCGACACCTACCATGTGCCGATGGAACAATTTGACCTGATCATCCCCATCCCTTTGCATGCTGTCCGTCAAAGGGAACGCACCTTTAATCAAAGCCAGCTATTAGCTGAAATTTTAAGCACCCATTATGCCATACCGCTTGACCTTAAAGCCTTGATGCGGGAACGCTCCACCGAAACCCAAACAGTTTTACAGGCAAAACAACGCTGGACAAACATGAGCAGCGCTTTTAAAATAAACGATCCTTCATTGATCGCGGACAAAAGCATCTTGCTCGTCGATGATTTAATGACCACCGGAGCCACCACCCATAACGCGGCGCTTGCCTTAAAAGAAGCCGGTGCCGCTTATGTGGGTGTACTAACTTTAAGCTTGGCTGAATAAAGTATGCGTATCCTGCGCAATTATATTTTAAATGAATGTGTTTTGCCCTTCACCATTTCCATCAGCGTCTTAACCGGCGTTTTTCTTTTAGGGTATTTACCCCAATTGGCTAATAAGGTGATCAATAAAGGCGTGTCACTGACGGCGGTGAGCAAAGTCCTGCTTTATTATGTCCCCATCTTATTAGGTTACACCTTACCTATCGCCTGTCTGGTGACTGTGCTCCTGACCTTTGGCCGCATGTCCGCGGAAAATGAGATTTTGGCCATGCGTGCCAGCGGTATTTACCTGCGCCGCTTGCTTGTGCCCTTGATCGTCGTTGGTATTGCCTTAAGCCTGCTTGTGCATTTGCTTAATGACCGGGTCATCCCCCGCGCTTTTGACGCACAGACCCGCCTGCTGCAGGAAACCGGTACACAAAACCCCACCGCCCTTTTGGAAGCCGGCTCTTTTATCAATGCCTTTGAGAAATACATCATCTTTATTTACCGCATCGACGGAGATCATTTGTACGGCGTGCGTATTTATCAGCCGCAGCCCAATAAGCCGACCCGCACCATCATTGCCCAGGAAGGTGAATTCGTCCGCGTGCCCGGTCAGGATAAGCTCATGCTCAAGCTCATCAACGGCACCTCCGATGAGCCGGACTTAAAGAACCCCAATAATTTCTACAAGCTCAATTTCCAGCAATCGTTTATCACCATGGACATTTCAAAAAAGAAAACCAAGGCCGACAAAAAACCCAAGGCCATGACTTTAAGGGAATTAAGCGACAAAATCGAAGAGTTCCAAAGCCTTTTCATCGATCCCTCGCCATTGACTGCCGAATACCATCGCCGCCTGGCCTGGTCATTGACGCCGCTGCTTTTTATTTTGCTGGGTTTTCCATTTGCCGTGATCACCCATCACCGCGCCAAAAGCGCCAGCTTATTGTATGCGTTGCTTTTTGCCGCACCTTATTACCTGTTGTCTTTGGCCGCCCAGGGCATGGCCAGCCAGGACATCGCTAACCCGGTGCTGCTCATGTGGGGGCCGGACATGATCGCAGGTATTGTGGTCCTTATTCTTAATTGGAAACTATGCGCATCCTAGACCGCTACATCTTAAAATCCATCCTCGGCATTTTCTTCGGGACCCTTTTTACTTTTGCATTCTTATTTATCCTGATCGACACGTTCGGTAATTTGGAAGATTTCATTGAAAAAAGCGTGCCGATGCGGGTGATCGTTCAATACTACCTTTCTTTCCTGCCGGTCGTCATCGTCCAAACCTCAACCATGGCTTGCTTAATATCGACGCTGTTTACGTATAGCCAGCTTAATACCCATAATGAAATTGTGGCCATACGCGCCTCAGGTTTGAATTTCTGGCAGATCACCAAACCGGCCTTGATGTTCGGGCTTTTTGTTTCAGCTTTTGTTTTCTTAGTCAATGAGCGCTTCGTCCCCCAATCATCAAGCGCCGCACAAGAAATACGGGACACCCAAATTAAAGTGGTGATCGCTGAAAGAGGCAAAGGTAAACCCATGATCAAGAATCTTTCTTTCTATGGCCTAAAGAACCGCTTATTCTTCGTCGATAACTTTGATCCAAACACCAATGAATTAGACGGCATCACCGTCATCGGGCATGACAATAAACAGAATTTAATCGAGAAAATCGTGGCCTTAAAAGGTGTGTGGACCGGCATTGCCTGGAAATTCTATAATTGCCAGATAACCAGTTACAACACCGCCCAGCCCAATGTGACGGGAGACGTGAAGATTTATCAGGAAAAGCTGATGGATATCCGGGAAACGCCGCGGGATTTCTTAAGGCAAAGGCTCGATGTCAGTGCGATGAATTTAAAACAATTGCACGATTATATCCATCGCTTTAAAGGCAGCGGTGCGGTCAAGACCATCAATAATTTACAGGTCGATTATTGGCAGAAAATCGCCTTTCCTTTGCGTAATCTGGTGATCGTCTTGGTGGGCCTGCCTTTTGCTTTGGCCTCCGGCGGGAAACGTAAAGCCATGACCTTTACCTCGATCGCCATTGCTTTGGTCATCGGCTTTCTCTACTACGTGCTTGATGCCGTAGGCCTTGCCCTGGGCAAAGGCGGCGGTCTTTCCCCCTGGGCCAGTGCCTTTCTGGCACCCGCCATGTTCTTTACCCTCGCCATGATCGCCATCAAACGGAAATTTTAATTCAAAAACGGTAAGGTTGTGACCGGTGTGATGCGGATAATGTCGGGAGTCAATCCGTCGGTGATGATCCATTGGCTGCCGGTCAATGTAAAAGCGGCTGGGCCGCTCCCTTGGGCATGGTCGACGTTCATGGCCATGTTAGCGGGGTTTAAATCAATACCGCCGGTTTTATCCGATGGCTTGATACTCGGCATGGCATAATCCGCTGCTTGTAATTGACCAGCCGCTTGATTGACCTCAGCCAATGTGAATTCAGGCTTATCTAATAATTCCTTGGTTTTAGCAGCGATCTTAAGCAATGCATCTGCAGGCAATGGCTGCTCCAATGAGAACCTGACCTTGTCGGTGACTCCTCTCTGGAATGTATGGATGGCATCGGGCGCTTCGATCTCGATGTTTCCCCTCAATCCATGCCCTATCAAACCGGTCAATGTAAACAATAATCCATTGCGGTCATCCGTATTAACGTTCATCGAATAAACCGGCCGGCCTTGTTCATTGTTCCCTTCAAACTTAAGCGTTACTTCCGAAGGCTTATTAGCTTTTGGGTTGATCTTTTTGAACACTTTAACCGCTCCTTCTAATGCAAAAATCTCATCAAGAAAATCATCCTTTTCTAAAACAGCTTTGAATAAAACCGGAAATACATCATCCCAGATGATTTTATCGGGAGCCGTGGCCAAT
The DNA here is from genome assembly GCA_964492215.1 of uncultured Planctomycetales bacterium. Taxonomy (GTDB): domain Bacteria; phylum Omnitrophota; class Gorgyraeia; order Zapsychrales; family Fredricksoniimonadaceae; genus CAYNTZ01. The sequence continues at coordinate 5,592 of CAZBJT010000080.1, forward strand.
ACCTTATGCGGGACGGGAATGTTATGCTTATGCAGCAATGGTATTATTTGCGGCCAAAGTTTCCTTAACCGCTGTAAATGTTGAGCATCAACAAAATAACCGCTGAATCGATCAAAAATTATCTGAGTACCATTCCTCGATGTGTACAGTTGTGTATCCAAAATATTAAAGCCCAATGCTGTCAATAGCCCGGCGCATTTATTGACAAATAAAGGACGGTCTTGGCTCATCCCTGCCACAATGTCGAACATGGGCCCATCCCCTTGATCCACGGCACCGACGACAGCCATGGCCACCGGTTCTGTATAACCGCCCTGTTTAAACAGGCTCAACATAAGGAATCGTTTGGTGGCCTTGGCATCCTCTAATCCGCGAAAATACTGGATGGGGAACATATTGGCATATTTTTCAAACCACATATCAAATGTAGCAGCCTCCCGCAAATTATCAATCAATTGTTGGACCCGGGGTACTTCAATATCCAAACCTAGAAATGTTTGTACTTTCACAATGCCTGCTTGATCATTTTCCGCCATTTTCAGGTCACGCTCAAACAAGTTATTTAATTGCTGACGCACCATTGCCTTTTTCTGATTACGTATCTTTTCATCCTGGGCTTTAGCGCTCGCCTTCCACTCTGCAATCAAACTATCTTTATCTGGGGCATCCAAGAAATTTTTCATCTTCGTATACATGGCCCATTTACTTTTATTCTCCGCATTATTAAACCGTCGCAAGCTGCTTTGAGGATCAGTGGCATTGGTGTCAGCCGTGGTCAGCAAAAAAAACATGGACCATAATTGAGGGCTGATGTTATTCTTTTTGATTAAATCCGCCAGATAGACCAGATCACTATAGAAAAATTCTTCTTTTGCATCCGCAGCACTTTTTGCTAAAGAACTTAAAACCCCATGATACCAAATCAACCAACTCACCGCATCACGGATAGCATCGAGGGCTGGCATGACTAAAAGACCAGACGACATGTGATTGGCCGCGGCCAAGGCATGAGTTTGCTGACCCAGTTCGAAATGGTCCTGTTTTTCAGAATCGTGCAAAAGAATAGCTAAACGCAACGTTAATAACGGTGTTGTGTCGGGATTACCTACAGCAGACAAATTTCCATACAGCTCCCTGGCTTTATGCAAAGAATCATGGTCGATTTGATTAAGCAAATCATCCATACCATACTCGAGGAAATACAAAAGATAAATCGTATGGTAGGTGATGGGATAACGATGAAAGTACTCGTCAAATTTACGGTCTTTGTTAGCCAAATTGGGCAATATTTTGGCAAGCAAGCCTGTTTCATGCATGCACAATAAAACAGTTGATATCTTATTTTGCACCCGCAGGAGCTGTTCAAATTGCTCAAAAAGCCGACCCTGCTGGGCCTCCCAGTCAATACTCCCCTCTTTAATGACCTTACGCATGGCTGTGAT
>CAZBJT010000081.1:0-6994 GCA_964492215.1 uncultured Planctomycetales bacterium
CACCTTTTTACCCCGCGGCGTCACCGTAATTTTCTTCTCATTTTTATTATAGCCAAAATCAGCCGCGTAACGCTCTAAGGTACGTATGCCGATGGGTGCGCCTTCACTATAAAAGATACAGGCCTTCTCGCAGGGCGCCGGGCAAATGCGGCCGCAAATCGCCGGAAAAGGATTGTCTTTTTTAATGCGGGCCAAGGCGGATATGGCATCACCCTCACGCAATAAACGGACAAAGCCCGGTATGTCTATACCGAGCGGGCATCCAGGCAAACAGGTCGCTACCGCACACTGCGGGCAGCGGCGAGATTCATCCTGGGCTATTTTTTTCGGGAAACCCAAAGCGACTTCACGAAAGTTTTGAGTCCTGGTCGCTTTAGGCTGGGAAGGCGGTTGTGCTGCGCCCATGTCAGTTCCTCACACGCATGCATGCGTTTATTTAAATCTACAAAATCCACTTGATGCCCGTCGAATTCAGGCCCTTCCACACACGCTAATTTAAAACCACCATCCACCTTGACCCGGCAGGAACCGCATGTCCCTAAACCATTGGTCATATAGGGACTTAAAGTGACCCGTAAAGGAATGTCTTTGGCCTTGGTCATGGCTGCCGCCGCTTCCATCATCTCGACGGAACCGATGGCATACACCCGGTTAATATTATATTTAACAAGCAGCTCTTTAAGCATTCCCGTGGCCAAACCCCGGCGCTCATAAGAGCCGTCATTGGTGGTGATAAAAATTTCGTCGCACACCACCCTCATCTGCGACTCTAACATCAACACTTTTTTGGATTTAGCACCCACGATGCCGATGACCTTATTGCCTTTTTTCTTAAGCGCCCGGCATAGCGGCAAAATCTGCGCTGCACCGATGCCGGTGGCCACACAGGCGACTGTGCCATATTTATCAATCGCCGACGGATTACCTAAAGGCCCCACAATCTTATGAAGCGATTCACCGATGGACAAATTCCCTAATGCACGGGTCGACACGCCCACCTCATGCACAATCACTGAAATGACCCCGCGCCGTTCATCCGCATCCACGACCGTCATCGGTATATTATGCATGCCGGCCGCAGGAGTCACCATTACAAATTGACCGGGCAATACTTTAGCAGCGATCGCGGCTGCCGCCACATCCAGGCGCTTGATGTCCTGTGCCAAAACCTGTTTATGAACAATTTTAGCCATTAAAAAAACATCCATGGGGGAGGCTTAGGCACGCTGTCAGCCACCTGTAAAGCCTGGCCCAATAAATTAAAAGTACCGCCGATGAGCTGCGCCGGCAAGCTTAACAATGAACAACCGCTTTGGCTGATACAGAGTAAAACAAGACCGCAAGCAAACAACAGGTATTTAGACGTGCGCAAATAACCCCCTATTTAAACAACAATTCCGTTTCCAATGCGTGATCACTTACCTTGACTTTCACGGCCAGTGCGTTCAAACTTTCCATGCCTTTTAAAACAGGCAATAAAATATGCTCGGCATTGAACATCAATAATTTAGCTGAAACAGCCTGCACCTCTTCATTGGCCAAAATCGTATTTAATTCCGCCTGCTGGGCTTTATATGTTTGTATATCACCGTGCATTTGATCGATGTCCCGTTGCACATTAGCCATACTGCTTTGGGTAATAGAAGCCTCTTCCGGCGATACATCACTGAGGGGCTTGGTCTTGAATTCATTAAGCTTTTTTTCTGCCAATGCGAGGTCTTTAGCGGTTGATTCAAGGCCCTCAGCCAACTCCTCTTTTTTCTGCTGGCCTTGCTGCGCGTAAGACGCCACCATATTCACCTGCGAGGATAAATATTTATCCAGCCACCCCACCAAAGCAGTTGCCCGTTTAGCCAATGCATCAAATTGGGTGAAGGTCATTGAATTGTTTTTCTCACTGTCGTTTAAAGACAGGTCTTTAAAATTCTTATCCGTGAGGGCGGAATGGCCTTCCTGCGTATACGCATCAATGGACTTCTTTAGCAATTGACGCGATGTACCGACGAGCAAGTAATCCCCCAGGAAACAATAGCCCGGATCCATATTGGCACCAAACGGCAAGGTCATATAGCGGATATTGATATTGCCGTAATCCTCATGCTGGATCACCGCCAACGGGTTTTTAACGAGCCGGTCAAGCATGGCCTGCACGGCATTGCGATCGGTGACACGCACAAACAATAACAGGCGCGGGAAAGGGAACATGCCGTAAGTATCGATGTCGGTCAAATACCCACCCACCTCATGACCCAATAACGGCAGGACATCCTCTTCAATCTTCAGGCCCATCTTTTTTTCCGTTTTGCGTTTCAATTGACGGATACCGCCGGCAAGTTCGGGGCTGGCTTGCATTTGCTCCTTGATCTGCTGCCAATATTCTTTAAAGTCATAGCAGCTGCCCCAATTGTAGGCCAGTACATTGGTGGGGATGAATTTCAATGAATCATTAACGGCAGGCGTGCAGGCAAAGAACCGGCGGTCCTCCGCGTCCATGACCTTTGGATCAATACCCCAAATTAATTTATAACGGCTTATAGCACCGGGGGCATAGGAAATACCCGCAGCTGTGAGGTCTTTCATATGATGGAAAGTTTCTTCAATCTTTATTTTTTCCTGCGGCGTATCCTCACCTTTTTCCAGCCAAGCCATGGTTTGCTCTTTAAGTACGTCGGTCAATGCACTCATATTGACAAAAACCAACCCCTCGGCTTTGGGGTAAGCATGCTGCTTGATAAAAATAAATTGCTCTTGGGCCGCCAAGCTCAAGGCCTGCTTGTGAAAAACATCAATGATCTTTTGCGCATCATCCGCAGGTTCCATGGTGGCAGCCACCACATCGCCCAGACGCACATATGCAAAACGCAGGCCGTTTTTCTTCACCAGCACATGGTTGATGTTCACACCTTTATAGTTTTCCTTAGTCAATTCAACCTGGGCTCCCCATTGGCTGGAGATTTGCCCGGCTAATTGACCGGCAAATTCAGCCGCACTTAAAGACGCATCCAGGCGGACTAAAACCACTGCCCTATAGGCCTTGTCCCGGCGAAAAACCGCCACCCCGACTTCTTTGCCTAGGGCCTTCTTCAATAAAGAATTGTCCAAAACTTTCTGGGTGCTTTTCCGCCACTGTTCGACCTGGGCTATCCTCACGTCGGTAAAACCGTTACGGGCCAGGACTTTGGGCACATCAATGGCAGCAATATTTTTAAAAAAATCGGAAGCGGTAAATTGATCCAAATGCCCCTGCACATGGGCCAGGCGGCCATAAAAAATGGCATCCGACGGCAGCACATCTTCAAATGTCAATGCAGGCTTACGCAACAACCAACATAAAAATGCAGCCGCTACAATCAAGATGACGGCCAAAATAATAATGATATTTTTTTTATTGAACATGATTGATCCCAAAAAATCGCCGGGCATTGGCATTGACCGTTGCCAGGGCTTTATCTTCCTCGATGTTTTTCAAGGCCGCCAGGGCCTTTAAGGTGCGCCGTACATCTTTAGGTTCGCTAACAAAAGGTACATCGCCGTCCCTATATGTCACCGGGCTGTCGGTTTCGATCAAAATGCGCTCGATAGGTGCCGCAGCCATGGCCTCGCGGCTTTCTTTGCTGTAGGCCACACTCGGGCTCGTCGAGACATAATACCCGGCATCTAAAATTCCGGTCAAATATTCCAAGGGGCCGCTGTACCAATGAAAAAGCGCTTTGGTGACTCCGCTGTCTTTGGCCATGCTCAAACAATCCCGCCAGGCCCCCCGGCTGTGAATGACAATGGGCAAATCATGTTCTTTAGCCAAATTCAAATGGAACTCAAAAGAAACCTTTTGCTTATTGCGCTCAACTTCGTCCTTGCGCACCCATTTATACCAATAATCCAGGCCGGTTTCACCGACGGCGGCAGCTTTATTGATATTGGCACGCATAAAATCAAAAGCGTGTTGTTGCTCCTCAGGTTTAATATTGCCCGGGTGAACACCTAATGCCGCATACACACGCGGTTTGCCCCCTTGTCCGGCAATATCCAACACCTTTTGCATCGACGCTAAATCAACACTCATCGCCACAATGTCGCTGACACCTGCATCTGCGGCACGCTGCAAGGCCCCTGGCAAATCTGCCAGCTGATCAATATGCGCATGCGTGTCGATGATGTCCATTAAGCATCGATGATAAACGTCACTGGGCCGTCATTGACCAAAGTCACATCCATCATCGCCCTGAAGCGTCCGGTTTCTACAGGAACATGCTGCTGCTTTAACCGGGCGACAAAATAATCGTATAGTTCTTCGCCTTTAACGGGGTCTGCGGCCTCGTCGAAGGATGGCCTGCGGCCTTTGTCACAATTGCCGTACAATGTAAATTGGGAAACCACCAGGAATTGCGCCGCTGCATCAAGTGCGGACACATTCATCTTACCGTCCGCGTCCTCGAAAATACGCAATTCAATCAGCTTGCGCACCAAATGATCGGCTTTTAGTTTATCATCGGTCTTGGAAATTCCTAAAAAAACCAAAAGGCCTTTGGCGATGCTGCCGACTATTTGACCCTCAACAGACACTGAGGCTTGTTTGACCCGCTGGATAACAATACGCATAGTAAAATACTCTTAACAGTTAATTGATTATAAAGACATCCTTAAAAGCCGTCAACCAAATAAAAGGACTTTTCCCGACGTAATCCGTCACTTTTTCTATGAGGGTAAATTGACAGCCGGATGTATTTGTGTTACAAACAACCATAATGAATTTAAAAGAACTCCTAACCCAGCACGCTTTCCCTGCCAATGTCATTGCGGCTTTGACTGACTCCGGCATTACCACCCTTCATCCACCCCAGATCGAAGCGGTGCGCAAAGGCATTTTAGATAAAAAGAACGTGGTCATGGCCGTACCCACCGCGGCCGGTAAAACCCTCATTGCCGAATTGTGCATGCTTAAGTCCATTTTGCAGGACAATGGCAAAGCTCTGTATATCGCCCCCTTAAAAGCATTGGCCAGCGAGAAATACCATGACTTTAAGAAAAAATATGACGCCTTAGGGATCAAAATCGGCATTGCCACCGGCGATTTGGACTCCCCCAGCAAATATTTAGACCGCTATCAAATTTTGATCTCGACCGCCGAGAAAGTCGATTCGCTCTTACGCTCTAAAGCCGGATGGTTGATCCCTAATTTATCGGTGATCGTGCTGGATGAGGTGCACTTTATCAATGATGAAAGCCGCGGGCCCACCCTTGAAATTTTGATCACGCGCATTAAGCAATTAAAACCTGATATTCAGATCTTAGCCTTGAGTGCCACCATCAGCAATGCGTCGGAAATAGCCGAATGGCTGAATGCCAATTTGGCTGCGAGCAATTGGCGGCCTATTCCTCTCAAGGAAGGCGTTTATTACAATGACAAGATCATGTTCAATAATGATTCAATCAAGATCATCCGTGACCCTGATGCGGTGGACGACTTAAGCAAACTCACCATGGATACCTTACGCAGCGACGGGCAAGTTTTGGTCTTCGTTAATTCCAGGCGCTCGGCCCAGGCCTCGGCCCGTGAATTAGGGCCGTCGGTGGTGACCATCCTGACTCCTGAAGCAAAGAAAACACTGGCGGACCTGGCGCGTGAGATCGCCGATGACCCCTCAGCCACTAAAGTATGCAAGAAACTAGCGGATATTATCAAAAATGGTTGTGCTTTTCACCATGCCGGGTTGACCCCTAAGCAGCGGCACTTGATCGAAGACCATTTCAAACGCAATATCATCAAGGTGATTTGCTCGACCCCGACGCTGGCGGCTGGTGTCAACTTGCCCGCCCGCCGGGCAATTATCCGTGATTGCAAACGCTATGCCAGCGGGTTGGGTTCGGTGTATATCGCCACTTCCGAATATAAGCAATGCGCCGGACGCGCCGGGCGGCCGCAATATGACGATTATGGCGAGGCCGTGCTCATGGCTAAATCACTCTCGGAACAAAACACCCTTTTCGAACGCTTTGTGATGGCCAAACCTGAACCGGTCACCTCCAAGCTCGGCTCTGAGTCGGCGCTGCGCATCCATGTATTGTCGTCCATTGCGGCCGGTTACGTGCATGACACCAATGGCATGTTTGATTTCATGAACCAGACCTTTTTGGCCCATCAGCGTCAGGGTACCAACATGATAGGCTTGATCAGCGAGATCTTTGATTTCCTGCAAAAGAATGGATTTATCGATAAAAGTGGATTTCGCTATTTCACCACCCCCTTCGGTAATTACACCAGCCGGCTTTATATCGACCCGATGACGAGCTTAACGCTGCGCGAGGGTCTGACAAAAATACACCAAGGCAAATCTTTCTCCACCTATGGGCTTTTGCACATGCTCACCTGCTGCCCGGACAGTGAAATGCTTTCGGTCGGCAAAGCTGATTACGAAGAATTAGAAAGCCTGTCGGCCAAACTCGAAGACGAATTGATTTTGACCCCCAATGATTTGCCCATGCTGCAGGATGCCTATACTTTTTATGCCACCTTAAAAACCATGTGGCTCATGAGCCGCTGGATCGACGAGGGAAAAGAAGAAGATATTTGCGATACGTTTAATGTCGGGCCCGGCGATATTTACCGCCATGTGGAAAGCGCTGAATGGCTGTTATATGCCGCAGGCCGCATTGCCGAGCTCTATCATTTTAAGCAACTCACGTTTGATATAGAAACGTTACGCAGCCGGGTGCGTTATGGCATCAAAGAAGAATTATTGGAATTGGCCAGCTTGCATGGCGTAGGCCGCGTACGGGCCCGGATGCTATTCAAGCACAGCTATCACAAAATTTCAGATCTTAAACTTGCCACCGTCGATCAATTAAGCTCGATCAAAACCATCGGCAAAGCCTTAGCCAAAGATATCGTGCAACAAATCAACAACCCTTTTCCTAAGAAATTCAGGGGCACCACAACCACCACCCAAGAAACCGAACCCCCACCCGCAGAAGAACTACCCACCGAATGGACCGA
>CAZBJT010000082.1:0-6985 GCA_964492215.1 uncultured Planctomycetales bacterium
GGTGTAATCATCACCTGTTATGCCATCGGCAGCCACAATGCCTATGTGTATATCCGCGGCGAATATTTAAAATCCATACAAACATTACGTGATGCCATTGATGAAGCGTATAAACAAGGGTTTTTAGGCAAAGGAATCATGGGTACGGGTTTTGATTTGGATGTAGTTGTCCATCAAGGTGCCGGTGCTTATATTTGCGGTGAAGAAACAGCATTATTGGAATCCCTCGAAGGTAAAAAAGGTTTCCCACGCCTTAAGCCGCCATTCCCGGCGGTGATCGGTTTGTTCGGATGCCCGACAGTTATTAATAACGTTGAAACCCTAGCTTGTGTAGCTCCTATTATTATGAATGGCGCCGAGTGGTATGCCAAATTAGGCTGTGAGAAAAACGGCGGTAATCGCCTTTTTTGCGTCAGCGGCCATGTGGCAAAACCCGGGGTTTATGAATTGCCCAACGGCACCACCTTACGTGAAATTATTTATGAGCATGCCGGCGGTATCCCTAATGGCCGTAAGCTCAAAGCTGTTATCCCCGGCGGTATTTCCGCACCTTTATTGACCCCGGACCAGCTCGATGTAAAAATGGATTTTGATTCGCTTAAAGCCATCGGTTCCATGGCCGGTTCAGGTGGTATTATCGTTATGGATGACACCACCGACATGGTGTGGGCAGCGATGGTTGCGGCGCGTTTTTTTGCCCATGAATCCTGCGGCCAATGTTCTCCTTGCCGTGAAGGCAGCGGATGGGTTTATCGCAATGTGAAGAGGATTTATCACGGGGAAGGACGGCCTCATGATTTGAAAAATCTTCCCGGCATTATCAATAATATCGGCGGCAACACGATTTGTGCTTTTGGTGACGCCGTGACCATGTCTATCGGCAGTTATGTTTCTAAATTTCGCCACGAATTTGAAGCCAATATCAAAGAGAGCGTATGCCAAAACTAACCATTGATGGAAAAGAGATAGAAGTACCAGCCGGGACAACGATTATCCAGGCGGCCGATAAGATGGGAATCTCTATTCCCCGTTACTGCTATCACCCGGCATTGCCTGTTTCAGGTAATTGCCGCATTTGCATGGTGGAAGTTGAAAAAGCACCTAAATTACAAATCGCCTGCTATACACCTGTGACCGATGGCATGGTGGTTCATACCACGTCTCCCAAAGTATTGGAAGTCCGTAAAACAGTATTGGAATTTTTGTTAGTCAATCACCCGGTTGATTGCCCGGTGTGCGATCAGGCAGGGGAATGCAAGCTCCAGGATTATTACATGGAGCATGGTAAATACGACAGCCGTTTGTCCGACGTAAAAGTTAAAAAAGAAAAGAAAGCATTTTCGATTGGGCCGACTGTCATGCTCGATCAGGAACGCTGCATCCTTTGTACCCGTTGTGTGCGTTTCGCCGATAATATCAGCAAAACCAGCGAGCTTGGCGTGTTTAACCGCGGTGATCATTCCCAATTGGATGTTTATCCGGGCAAGCAATTAGATAGTAATTATTCCGGTAATGTCGTCGACATTTGTCCGGTCGGCGCATTGACTGATAAAGATTTCCGTTTTAAATGCCGTGTCTGGTACCTGTCCCAAACCAAGTCCGTATGCCCGGGTTGTAGCATGGGATGTAATATCACGGTTGAATGGGACAAGATGCGTCCTCATCAAGAGAAAAAGGGCCGCGTCATGCGCCTGAAGCCTCGCCTTAATCCGGATGTGAATGATTATTGGATGTGCGATATCGGCCGTTACAATTATCGCCCTATTGATGAGAACAGGATTTTCTCACCGCAGCGCGGCCAAGAACTTATTTCCTGGGACCAAGCTATTGATACTGTCAGCCAAAGCATCAATGCCCTTAAGGTTGCCGGTCGTTTAGACAGGATCGGTGTTTTAGCCTCAGCTCAATTGACCAATGAAGATCTGTTTGTGATCAATAAATTATTCAATGGCACCCTTAAAGGCGCACAAGTGGATTTCAAAGTGCCCCAAAAGCCTGCTGTCAGCGATAACTTCCTGCTTAAGTCAGACAGGAATCCTAATACCGCCGGTGCTTCAGCTATCTTAGGTATGCAGGGCGATGCCCAGCAGATCATTCAGAAAGCCAAGCAGGGTGAAATCGATGTGTTATATGTGTTCGGCCATGATTTAGTCAAACTCTTAGGCAAAGAGGCTGTTGAGCAAATCGCTAAACATGTAAAATTATTTGTCTTCCAAGGCAGCAATGTGAATGACACCTGCCAATATGCCCATTTGAATCTTCCCAGCAGCGTCTATGCTGAAAAAGAAGGGACATTCACCAATTTTCAACAGCGCGTGCAGCGGATCTGGCCGGCATTTCAGCCATTAGGTGAGGCTAAATCCGACTGGGCCATTGTGTCTTTATTAAGTGAGAAATTAGGGGCGCCATTGACCTATAAGGGGTCTCAAGAGATATTTAATGACATCGCCCAGCAAGTGGCTCCGTTTGCTGAAATGTCTTATGAAAAAATTTCAGATCAAGGGATGATCTTAAAGAAATAGCCATGACAGACATTCTTATAAAATTAGGGTTAGCTTGCGGCACCATTTTTATTATGTTCAACATCGCCGGGTTATTGACCTGGGTTGAACGCAAGCAAAGTGCCGTCATGCAAGACCGCATCGGCGCTAACCGTGCGTCCATCTTTGGCTTTAAGGCCATGGGGCTTTTTCACGCCATTGCCGACGTGCTAAAAATGCTCAGCAAGGAAGAGTTTATTCCGGATGGGGCCAATAAATTTTTATTTAATTTAGCTCCGTATTTATCCGTTGTGTTTGCTTTGGTTGGCTTTGCCGCTATTCCCATCGGTAATCAATTGATCGTGGGACAGCGTGTCATTGAGCTTCAGGCGGCGAATATTAATGTAGCCCTTCTTTTTATTTTTGCCATGATGTCCATGGGTGTTTATGGGGTAGTGCTGGCTGGTTTCTCCTCTAATAATAACTATGCTTTCTTAGGGGGCATGCGTGGTGCGGCCCAGATGATCGCCTATGAAATCACCATGGGTTCGGCGATCATGGGTGTGATCATGGTCTTTAACACGCTTGATCTTCAGCTCTTAGTCCGTGCACAAGGTGCTTATATGTTCGGTGGTTGGATCCCTAAATGGGGCGTGTTTGTTCAGCCTTTGGCATTCCTTTTGTTTTTGACTGCGGCCACGGCTGAGACTAAACGCACACCGTTCGATTTGCCTGAAGGGGAATCGGAAATTATCGGTTATTTCGTCGAATACAGCGGCATGAAATTCGGCATGTTCTTCTTGGCTGACTTGGTTGAAACAGTTTTAGTCGCGGCCTTAATGACCACATTGTTCTTTGGTGGTTGGCAAGTGCCGTATCTACAGCCGGATGGGTTCCATTTCCCCTGGGGTGGTCACATGGCGATGTCCAATTGGCCCGTGGCTGGTTTAGGTGTTTTAGCGTTTTTTATTAAAGTGAGTTTCTTTATTTGGTTATTAATGGCGGTCCGCTGGACATTGCCCCGCTTCCGTTATGATCAATTGATGCATTTAGGGTGGAAGATTTTACTTCCAGCCTCTTTAGTTAATATTGCCGTCACGGCCATTGTTTTGATCCTGTTAAGGTAAATTTATGGAAAATGTAAATCCAAATCAGAAGCGCCGCGAAGAGTTAGAAAAATATTTTGATGTGAAGGGGCCGTTTTCCTACCTGCGCCTGACCCAGATGAAGCGTGCCTGGAAACAAGAGAACCGCCGTGAATTGACCTGGTGGGAGAGTACTTATATTCCGTCGGTGGCGAGCGGTATTTATTTGACATCCAAGCATTTCTTTCGCAATTTGGCTTTGCATATTTTACATGTATTTGGTTTGTTCAAAGATAAGCAAGCAGCGGTCACTTATCAATACCCTGAGCAGCCCAGGCCTTTAGCTAAACGCTTAAGGACCCGTCACCGTTTAATGAAGCGTGAAGATGGTTCTCCCCGTTGTGTAGCTTGCATGATGTGTGAAACCGTCTGCCCGGCCCGTTGCATTGAGATCACGGCCGCCGAACATCCTGATCCCAATGTTGAGAAATACCCCGCTGAATTTGTCCTCGATTTGGGTAAATGCGTGTACTGCGGTTTCTGCGTTGAAGTTTGCCCTGAAGATGCCATCCGCATGGACACCGGCATACTCGACACCGCCGAATATTCCCGCGAAAGCATGATCTACGATAAAAAACGCCTGATGGAGTAATTGGTGGCCATTAATTGGTAGACGCTACCGATTATTTTATGGAGGGTAAATGGTTTTAGTTTTTTCCCTTCTTTTAATCTCCGGCATTATTGCAGGCCAAGTTGTTGATTTCTCCCTCGCCCGTGAACCCCTGACATTCATTACATCCGTGTGCCTGTCCTACATCATGATTGAAGTAGGGCTGGAATTCTCTGTTGAGAAGAAAAGCCTTAAGAGTTATGGCTGGGATTTTGTGATAGCGTCGACAGCAGCGGTATTACCGGCCTTGCTGTGGTTAGGCTATTTTCTGTTTTTTGTCCAAAGTCCATGGAAACAGGCCTTATTGTCCGGCCTTTCTGCCGCACCCACGTCCGCCGGTGTGCTTTTTGCCATGTTAACAGCCGCAGGGCTAAGTAAGACATGGGTCTTTAAGAAGGCCCGGGTGTTGGCCGTGTTGGATGATTTAGTGACCATCTTGTTGCTCACGCCATTGCAGATCATTATGCACGGGTTTGAATGGGCATCGATCGCGGTCTTTGTTCTGATCGGTGTTTTATTATTAGCCGCATTCCGTTGGCAAAACACCATTCGATGGCCGGTGAGTAATGGTTGGTTCTTGTTGTATGCGTTCATATTAACCGGGATCGTTTTCTCTATACGTCATACGACACATATTCATTTAGAAGTATTAGTTCCGGCATTCATGTGGGGGTGTTTGGTGCAGGGTTCAGAACATCGGCATTTAAAAGAATCGAGCGCACCGGTATCTTTAGATGCTGTGGTCAAAGGGTTGTTCATGTTGTTAGTGGGCTTTACTTTTCCTAAGATAGCCATGGGTTCTGTTTCTTGGGTCCAAACAGCATGGCATGTCTTGGCATTGACCGTATTAGCGAATGTGGGAAAGTTCTTTCTGGTTTTCTGTTATAAGAATGAGGCCCCATGGAAAGAACGCATGGCCTTAGGTGTGGCGATGTTTCCCCGGGGAGAAGTGGGGGCTGCTGTTTTATTGATCGGTATTGGCTATGGCTTAGGCGGGTATGCAAACACCCTGGCCATCTTAAGCTTAGCGCTTAATTTGATTTTGACCGGTGCGTTTATTTGGCTAGTGATTCGCTTGTTAAAGAAAGATTGAAGGACGATTAATTAAGGAACATTCCCTTAGCTGCCGTAATTGCCGCATCAAGGAAAGGCCCCTGGAATATCCCGATACCGACGATAGCTGCAATAGAAATACCTAAGAGCAACCGCATGGGTAAAGAAACCGGGATGAGGGATGTGTTACGGGGTGTATCTGCATAAATACGTTTGGCCACCATCAGGTAATAATACATCGAGATCACGATATTAACGGCCGCAATCAGTGCCAGCCATATAAATCCGCTATTCATCGTTGCCATCAATAAAGTAAACTTACCAAAGAACCCGGCCAAAGGCGGCATACCGGCCAATGACACCAAAGCAATCAACAATGTGGCAGCCAGCAAAGGTGAACGTGCAGACAAGCCGGCATAATCTTCAATATTATCACTTTTAGAAACATTGGAGAATAAGATGATGACCAGGAAAGCTGCAAGGTTTGTAAATAAATAACCCACCAGATAGAAATTGATGCCTGACAGCCCTAACGGTGATCCGGCAGCCACACCCATGAGTAAATAACCGGCATGCGCAATGCTGGAGTACCCAAGCAAGCGTTTGATATTAGTCTGGAACAAGGCCCCTAAATTACCATAGCACATGGTCACGGCCGCGAGGGTGGCCAACACAACGCTCCATTGCACATGCCAGGCAACCAATAAGCTAAAGAAAAGGCGAATGATCACAACAAACCCGGCTGCCTTAGACCCGACGGACAATAAAGCCGTGACCGGTGTGGGGGCTCCTTGATAAACATCCGGTACCCACATTTGGAAGGGCACAGAAGCGATTTTAAAGCCGATACCTGCAAAAATAAGCACCAAGGCAAATAAAGACACCGGGCTCATGGCATGTGTATTCACATAGGCCTGGATCACTTCAAAATGGGTTGAGTGGGTAGCACCATAAAGGAAGCTGATACCAAATAGAAGGAAACCCGAGGCCAATGAACCCAAGATTAAATATTTCATACCGGCTTCGAGCGAATGGGCATCGCTTTTAAGATAAGCGGTCATGACATAGAGCGAAATGGTCAAGATTTCAATCGAGATAAAAAGTAACAGAAAATCTGCAGAAGAAGCAACAAAGCACATACCGGCCAAGGCTAACCATAATAATAAATAGAATTCATTACGCCGTGTCCCTAAAGATTTAAAGAATTGCTGGGTCATGGCAAAAATGAAGACCATGGCAAATAAGAAAAATCCTTTAAAGAACCAAGCCAGGGAATCCATGACAAACATGCCGCTAAAGGTCACACCTTTAAGGTCATGCTGGGTGAGCCAAAAAGCAATTAAGCCTGTGAGGGAAGCAAAGCTAAGAATGCCGATCCAGTCTTCTTTGGTATCTTTAGGCAAGAGGATATCAACGATGACCAAGCCAACTAAAGTCAGGGTGATGAGCGATTCTAATGAAATTAAATGCCAATCAATGATGGGAAACATAATCTCCTATTTACTAGTCGCTACTATCGTTTTTGTAGCAGAATCGATGTGTTTCATGATAAATGACGGCCAGCACCCGACTAAGATCAATACGGCCATTAAAAGTACAAAGGGCAGTTTGGCCCAAGGTGATTGAGCATCTTTCAAATCGGCCCAACGGGGATTAAGAGGCCCGTTAAACCCAAAACGAATGGCCTTGAGCATATA
>CAZBJT010000083.1:0-6977 GCA_964492215.1 uncultured Planctomycetales bacterium
ATTCCCGCGAACCCCCCTCATGCCGGGGGTTCCCAAAGGTCGGCGGGAATCCAGGGCTCTAAAGGTATCGCCAAACAAGTACTCTTAGATATTGTCATCCCAGCTCTAACCAAAGAAGTCAATGAAGGCAAGAACTTCGCCAATCTACGCCAGATCTATAATTCCATGATCTTGGCCACCTGGTACAAACAAGCCTTGAAGCAAAGCATCTTGGCTAAAATTTATGCGAACAAAAGTAAAGTTAAAGGGGTAGACCTAAGTGATCCCAGCAAAGCCCAGCAGGAAGTGTATCAGCAATACCTCGCTGCCTTTAAGAAAGGCGCCTATAACTTTATTAAAGAAGAGCCGGATCCCGTCAGCGGCGAGATCGTCCCCCGGAAATATTTCTCCGGCGGTTTTGGCCGGTTAGCGCCCACAGGTGACGGCAGTCATGCCATGAATGTAAATCTTGCAAGATCAAATGAGGCAGGCGCAGCTAAGGCAGTCAAGAGTTTTGGAGCAATGGAAGAAGTAAATGGGGTTTTTGGCAGTTCAGAAATTTCTAATTCTTCATCCGCAGCTATGGCGACACCGGCTTGGGTCAAGAAGTACAAGTTGCGGGTGGTTGATTCTAAATCATACTCAACTGCCAAAAAGTATGCGTTACGATTAATTCAAGAATATCGCCAGTCAACCGGGTCTGATCTTAGGCCAGTTGGAGGTGTATTTAATAATACGTGGATGATTGTTTCCGGGGCATCTGCTTTGATGGGCGAGGATGAAAGTCGCATTGCGGATCATATTGTTTCTGAATGGTCGGAGCGTATATACAGTCCCAGTGAATTCAAAGGGCAAAGGATGTTCACGTTGGATGAGTTTTTAGAACAGCTGATAATGGAACGGAATATCAGAGGAGTTGTTGTGACAGGAGAATTTAATGGTGTTACTTATACCGTCACTGATCCAGATACTACTCGTGAGAGGGTAATAGCAACTCATACAGCCAGTGCAGCAATGACCGCACCTTTTCAAGCTGATGAAATAGAAAAAAGAATAAGTGAATTGAATGATTTTCGACAGGTATTGTCAATATCGGAAAAAGAAAAAGAAGCTGCAGCCATCGCACAGGAGACAGCAACCATAGAACGAGAAACTGCAACTATTGAACAGGTGCAAAGAAATATAGCCGTCCTAGAAAAGGAATTAGTTTATAGAAAGCAAGAGGTGGATCTTTATAATCGAATCCAAACGATAAATGCAAGAGGGGCAGCAATTACGCAAGAGAGTAAGCAGGTTCAAGGTGATCAGTCTGCAAAAACGACCCTCTTAGTAGAACAAAGAGATTTATATAAAGAAAGAGATCAAATAATTAAACCTGAACTTTCCAGATTATTAGGTATTTTGAAAACAAAACATGCCTTGGCCACGCATGTGGAAAGTACAGCGAAGCGTGCTCAGGCTAAATTTTTGGCAGCTAATAAAGAAGAATTAAATACTCAATTGGATGACTTGCTAAGGGGATTCGAACGGAGTTACAATTCAGACGAAGGAGTTTATCAATTTAGCATCTTTAATCCAGCCTATGTGCAATTTGAGACCGGCCTTAAAGCATTATACGGACAAGCCGGCTTATCCGTCGATTTTGCCATGTCTTCACCGTTTACCCTCGTTGATATAGGGACTTTAATAGGTCGTTTAAATGAGTTGCGGAATAAAAGAGGATCAGGTGTGCCAGATTTAGACACACAAATCAGTGGTTTGGAAAAAGAATTGCAGTATAGGGATGAAGAAGTAAAGCTTTATAAAGAGTCTCAAGCGCTTGAAGCAGCGGCACGAGAGAAATTACAAGAGGCTCGTCGTGCTCCGATTGGGCAAAAAGAAGCTTTTATGAAGGAAAGAAAATCGTTGCATGATCAAGCAGATTACCTTCTTAAAAGAGTTGTGCGAAAACTTGATGTTTTAATATTTAAACATGCAATGTCCGTGCATGTTGCAGATTTGGCAAATGAGACCTGGCATCAATTAGAGGAACATCATCGTGAGACGTTAGGTCCCCAATTAGACAGTTTGGTAAGTGATTTTGAGCGGGTTTACAATTCAAGGGACGCCATTTATATATACAATCCTTCAGGCGCTTTTCATCAAGCCTATGTTACATTTCATGCAGGTCTTGTAGCCTTATACGCCCAAGCTGGCCTGACCGTCGATTTTGCGATGCCGCCATCATTGACAGGGGTAGATAAATCAGTAAAGTCTACAGTATTGGAAAAATATCAAGGGCTTACTAGGGATGAATTAAGAAATAAGCTTCGCACAGTGACTGACAAACTTCTATCTAAATTTGGATGGGATGAAATGGCCCCACCGGGGCGTTCGAATCCTTTTATGGCTTATTCTTTGAAAGGTGGCAAGTATTTGCCTGCAGGTATAAGGATTATTGACGGTGGTCGTGCAAGCAGTATGCCAAAAAATGCGCAGGGATTTTCGGATTTTCTTGAAGCGGAATTGAAAGATCCGAAAGGTCATACTAAAGCATTTAATTCGGGTTTGCTGGATTTGTATGTCATTAAAGAAGACTCAGAAGTGACAGTATATATACTGCCCCAAAAGCTTGGTGAAGAAAGAGCATTAAAATATCAAGTTAAGCAAAAGTTGAGAGCAGGAAGCGAAGGGGATGTAGCGGACCGTTTATTG
Organism: uncultured Planctomycetales bacterium; assembly: GCA_964492215.1. Classification (GTDB taxonomy): domain Bacteria; phylum Omnitrophota; class Gorgyraeia; order Zapsychrales; family Fredricksoniimonadaceae; genus CAYNTZ01. The sequence continues at coordinate 2,674 of CAZBJT010000083.1, forward strand.
TATTCTAACGATCAGAATGCACGTTGGATGGCCGAAAGAATCATTGAGGATGAAATACATTCTTTTCCGTGGTTGTTAGCACAACCAAAATTCAATCGTCAGGTCGCTATTGATAATTTGGTAGAGTGGATGACGGGTGGTAATAAATTTAATAGCTTTGGTGTACCGGCAGAACCTGAAGTCTTGGAACAGTATCAAGGGATTACTAAAAATAAATTAAGAAATGCGCTTCGCACAGTGACTGATAAGCTTCTATCTAAAGGTGGATGGGATGAAATGGCACCAGGGGGACGTTCGAGTCGTTTTATGGCTTATCCTTTAAAACGTGACGGGTACAAGTATTTTCCTGTAGGTATAAAGATTAGCAGTGCAAGCAGTATGCCAGAAACTGCACAGAGATTTTTGGATTTTCTCGAAGCGGAATTGAGAACTCCGAATAAATTTAATTCAGGTTTGCTGGATCTTTATGTTATTAAAGAAGGCCAAGAAGTGACGATATATATACTCCCCAAAAAGATTGGTGAAGAAAGAGCATTAAAATATCAAGTTAAGCAAAAGTTGAGGGCAGGAAACGAAGAAGACGCAGCAGACCGTTTATTATATTCTAATCAGCAAAATGCAAGTTGGATGGCAGAAAAGATTATTGAGGATGAGATACGTTCTTTTCCGTGGTTGTTAGCACAACCAAAATTCAATCGTCAGGTCGCTATTGATAATTTGATAGAGTGGATGACGGGTATATCCCCGGCGATGGGTGCGGCAAAAAGAGATTTGGTAGAGGATCAGTTCTTAACTTATTTACAGAAGCAAAATCTTTTGAGTCAATTGAGCGGCGCTGTTACAAGGCAGTTTTTGGATAGGATGATAGATGAGAAAATGAATTTTACAACTGCCCTTGCTGCCTTAAGGGACCAAGCACATAAAGAAAGAAGCGCCAGAAATTTTTGGGCACAAATAGGTGTTGGTGTGGCTAACCACCAAAATCCTGTAGAAGGACTGAGTTCCGCTGATTTGAAGCTTCGACTTTTTGGGAAAGAAGAGGCAAGTTTGGCGATGAATCCAGTTCATCCAGCAAATCCTGTTGGTGGTATCGACTTAAATGCTGCTAATCTTAACCTGCGCATCAAACGTGATGGCAATGGCGTGCCTTTGCCTTTAGGTAGCCAAGACCCGGCCATGCTCAGTGCTCCGGGTTTTGTACCCATCATCAATGAGATCATTCCCGCCAATTTACCCATGCTAAGTGAGCTAAAACAGCTCGCCACCCAGCAAATCGGGTAGCCTTTTAGCCCAGTAAAAAGTATCCGATACAGCTCTAAAGGCTGGTTGACGCCCTTTATGAACTGTGTTACAATTACGCCTTCCTTGGGATACCTGCCTACCGGCAGGTGTAACTCTTAAGAAACACTGAATTTATGAGTAAATATAATAATATAATAGCCAAATTCAAAGGCCTGCGCCTGCTTGTGATCGGTGACTTGGTCTTGGATCAGTACATTAAGGGTTCGGTTTCCCGCCTGTCCCCGGAAGCTCCGGTGCCGGTGGTGCTGCAGCAAGAGTCCTTTTTTACCCCTGGTGGCGCTGCCAATGTGGCCAATAATTTGGCCAGTTTGGGTGTTAATGTCACGGTCGTTGGTAAAATCGGCGATGACATTGAAGGCGGCATACTCAAGAAAGAATTATCCAAACGCCATATCCGCAGCACGGGCATTTATGTAGACAAGGGCATGGACACCATTTTGAAAACCCGCATCATTGCCCAGCATCAGCAGGTGGTGCGTGTCGACCGCGAAACAATTAATGATGCCGGCAGTGATGATAAATTAAAGCAGGAAAAGATCCTGCCGTTTTTACGCCGCTATTTGAAAGAATTCGATGCCGTGATTATTTCCGATTATGGCAAGGGTATTGTCGACGGGAAACTACTGGCCCAGGTGCATGACTTGATGGCCCAATATAAGGTGCCGGTGATCGTTGATCCGAAGCTGGATGATCTGCGTGCCTATGGGGCAGCCACCTGCATTACTCCTAATAAAAAAGAAGCTGAAACAGCACTTAAAGCGATCCCCACAGAAACACGCAAAGCCTTTGGTATCCGTTCCACCCAATTAGACACCAAAGAAAATATCGAGGCCAATGGCCGGGGTTTATTGAAATACTTGGGGATTGAATCATTGCTTATTACTTTAGGTGAGCACGGCATGTATTTGTTTGAGCATGACAAGGCCCCATTTCCTATTGCCACACGGGCCCAGGAAGTTTACGATGTATCGGGTGCTGGGGATACGGTGATTGCCGTATTTGCTTTATGCATTGCTGCCGGTGCTGACAAGCGTCAGGCCGCGGACATTGCCAACCATGCCGCCGGTGTGGTGGTGGGCAAGATGGGGGCGGTGGCCATTGAATTAGATGAATTAAAGCAAGCGGTCAAGGTTAAATGAAGACGATCGGTGTAGTCCCGGCCCGTTATGCCTCCACGCGTTTTCCGGCGAAGGTATTGGCCCAAATAGCCGGCAAGCCCATGATTCAGCATGTGTGGGAAAAGGCCGTCCAATGCCGCCAGCTGGACGAGGTATTGATTGCCTGCGATCATGAAGAAGTTTTTAAAACAGCCAAAGGTTTTGGGGCGCATGCGGTGATGACCAACCCCAACCATCCGTCGGGTTCTGACCGTATTGCCGAGGCCATTGCTGCTTTAAAGGATGTGGATGTGGTGGTCAATATACAAGGTGATGAGCCTTTTATTGATCCAAAGACCATTGATGATTTGGCTGCTCTTTTGAAAAAAGATCTTGCTTGTCAGATGGGTACGGTGATTAAAGAAATCACCGACGATGCGGATTTTACCAATCCCAATGTGGTTAAGTGTGTGGTGGATGAACAGGGTTATGCCTTGTATTTTTCACGGGCGCCGATTCCTTATAACCGTAATGCCGCCGCACCTGCCGGGATGAAACGCTACAAACATTTAGGTCTTTACGCTTATCGTAAAGATTTTTTAATGCAGTATAAAGATTGGCCTAAGGGTATTTTAGAGAGCGTCGAACAGTTAGAACAATTGCGGGTGTTGGAACGCGGCTATAAAATCAAGACGGCTATAACGGCGTATGAATCCATTGCGGTAGACACGCCGGAAGATTTAGCTAAAGCGGAACAATTATTGAAGCAGTCTCGTTAATTTTTGTCATTCCCGAATGTTTTTATCGGGAATCCAGGCTCGGGGAAATTCATGGTTAAACTTAATAATATTACATTCGGTGGTAAAAACCCTTTCGTGTTGATCGCCGGGCCTTGCGTCATTGAATCAAAAGCAGGCGCCTTGAAAATTGCCGAGAGTTTAAAGAAGATTACGACCAAGTTAAAAGTGCCGTTTGTGTTTAAGGCGAGCTATGATAAGGCCAATCGCACATCGATCCATTCTTTTCGCGGGCCTGGTATCGAGGAAGGTTTAAGGGTTTTGGCGGATATCAAAGCCAAGATCGGCGTGCCGGTATTAAGTGATGTGCATGACAAATATGAAGCGCAGTTAGCAGCGGAAGTGTTGGATATTATCCAGATCCCGGCTTTTTTGTGCCGCCAAACCGATTTAATCGTAGCTGCGGCCAAGACCGGTAAAGTCATCAATGTGAAAAAAGGCCAGTTCATGGCGCCATGGGATGTGAAGGGTATTATCAAAAAAATGGAAGAGGCGGGCAATCGCAAGTTATTATTGACCGAGCGGGGTGTTTCATTTGGTTATAATACGCTGGTGTCTGATTTTCGTGGCCTTGCCATCATGCGTGATTTGGGTTACCCGGTGGTGTTTGACGCGACGCATAGCGTGCAAAAGCCCGGTGGTTTAGGTCATGCTTCCGGCGGTGAAAGTCAATACATCCCGCTCTTGGCCCGTTGTGCCGTATCAGCCGGTGTTGATGCCATCTTTTTAGAAACGCATCCCAATCCCGCTAAATCATTATCCGACGGCCCCAACATGATCCCGTTGAATAAATTAGAAAGCCTATTAAAAGACCTAGTCGCCATCGACAAGATCATTAAAAAGTAGGGACGTACACCACTTTATGCTTAAACGTGCTAAAGAAGTTTTAACTATTGAGGCGGATGCGGTCAAAGGGGTGATACGTCACCTTGATGCTGATTTTGTCGCTGCGGTGGAAGCCATGGCTAAATGCTCCGGGCGTGTGGTGGTTTGTGGCATGGGCAAGACGGGCATTGTGGGCCGTAAGATTGCCGCTACTTTATCATCCACCGGCACACCCAGTGTTTTCTTACATAGTGCTGAAGCGGTGCATGGCGATTTGGGTCAG
>CAZBJT010000084.1:0-6968 GCA_964492215.1 uncultured Planctomycetales bacterium
TCGTCGGTCATAGCAAAATGGTGCGGGCAGGCCTCAGCCGTAACTTTAATGCCCTGGGATTTGGCAAAGCGGATCAATTCACAGCAGCGTTTTAAACTGACATGGCATAAATGCACGCGGGCATTTAAATAATGAGCGATCTCGATGTCACGCCCCACAATCACGCTCTCGGCAATACCCGGATCACCTTTAAGACCGATGCGGGTCGACACCTCGCCTTCATTCATCACACCACCCGCCGTCAGCAGAGGGTCCTGGCAATGCTCCATGATGAGCACGTCTAACATCTTGGCATACTCCATGCTCAAGCGGAACAGACGGCTGTTAAGCACCGACTTCCCGTCGTCGGAAAAAGCCAAACACCCGGCGGCTTTAAGTTCGGACATGTCCGTTAATTCCCCATCCTGCTGCCCCTTGGTGATGGCACCGATGGGGTAAATATTACATAAGCCCACCTGCTTGGCCTGGCGAATGATATATTCGACAATCATGGCATTATCAATCACCGGATTGGTGTTAGGCATGCACATGATCGAGGTAAAACCACCCTTGACGGCGGCACGGCTGCCTGTCTCAATGGTTTCTTTACCTTCCTGCCCCGGTGTGCGGAAATGCACATGAATGTCGATCAAGCCCGGCAATACTTTCTTACCCTTGGCATCAATGACGTCATGGTCCGCCGGCGGAATGGCAGCGGCAATTTTGACAATTTTCCCGTCGACACATAAAATATCCTGAACCTTGTCCCAGATTTTATCGCTATTAACAATTGTGGCGTTTTTTATTAAAAGTCCCATAGGTTTCCTTATGTTCTAGATTCCCGCCTTCGCGGGAATGACAGTTTCTTTTGTTCCCAACACTAAATATAATACCGCCATGCGCACGGCCACCCCGTTGGTGACCTGGTCTAAGATCACGGATTGTTTCCCGTCGGCAACTTCAGCCGATAGCTCCAATCCGCGATTGGTCGGGCCCGGGTGCATGATGATCAAATTATCGGACGCCTCATTTAATTTGGCCTGATTGATACCAAACAGCCTTGCATATTCGCGCAAGCTCGGCAAAAATTTATCCTGCTGCCGTTCTTTTTGTAAGCGAAGGGCAATCACCGCGTCGGATTCTTTTAATACTTTCTTTAAGTCATAACAAACTTTCACACCCATGGCCTCAATGCCGCGCGGCATGAGTGTGGCCGGCCCACACACCGTCACCTCGGCACCGAGCTTAGTTAAACCCCAAATATTGGAACGCGCCACGCGTGAATGCAAAATGTCGCCGATGATGCCGACCTTCAATCCCTTGATGCGGCCTAATTTTTCTTTCAATGTGAACATATCAAGCAATGCTTGAGTAGGGTGTTCGCGGCAGCCGTCCCCGGCATTGATCACGGAGCAATTTAACCCTTCCGCTAAAACAAACGGCGCGCCCGACGAGCTATGACGCACCACCATGGCATCCACACTCATGGCTTCAATATTTTTAGCCGTGTCCAACAATGTCTCGCCTTTTGTCGTCGAGGAAACCTGGGCGGTGATGTTCAAGGTATCGGCGGACAAACGTTTGGCAGCCAGTTCAAAAGAAATACGCGTGCGGGTGGATGGTTCAAAAAATAATGTCACAACCGTCTTACCGCGCAAGGCCGGCACTTTTTTAATATCGCGGGAAGAGACTTCTTTAAATGATTTGGCTGTCTCTAAAACCAGCTCAATTTCTTCCGCGGATAATTCTTCCAACCCCAATAAATGTTTGCGTTTCCATTCCATGCTAGACTCCTGAATTGGATCCCCGACAAAAGCATTCGGGGATGACACTACTACTTGTCTTCCACAAGTACTTCATCCTGACTGCCGTCAGCTTCACTTAAAATGACCCGTACATTTTGTGATTTAGCGGTCGGTATATTTTTGCCCACAAAATCGGCCCGTATGGGCAATTCCCTGTGTCCACGGTCAACCAAAACAGCCAATTGAATGATCGCAGGCCGGCCAAAATCAACCAAAGCATCCAAAGCTGCCCGTATGGTGCGGCCGGTAAAGAACACATCATCCACCAAAATGATCTTCTTATCATTAATAGAGAAGTCTATAAGTGTTTCGCGCACAAGCGGTTTTGACCCAACCAGAGTCAAATCATCGCGGTAAAGCGTAATATCCAGTATCCCGCTGATCACATCCGTGCCTTCAATCTCTTTAATAGCCTTCTTCAAGCGTTCAGCCAGGGTAACCCCGCGGGTGCGTATGCCGATCAACGCGAGACCCTCCACCCCTTTATTCTTTTCTAATATCTCATGCGCCATGCGTAAAATGGCACGGCGTATGGTTTCCTGGTCCATGATTTTAGTTGCGGACATACATTCTCCTATCTAAAAAATAAAATAAAAAACCCGCCTATCCCTTTACAGGGAGACGGGTTGCGATTTTTTTCATAATTAAATTAATAATCATAAGACCCTTTTCGGTTTCACGGAACCGGATTAAAGGTGCATCTTTGCCAAAATCTAAACTTGAGAAACTATAACACCCTCGCTACCGTCTGTCAAGCCATTAACCACGAGCAAACGTTTTCTCTAAAATGCCATTTTCCCATTGCCAAGCCTTGACAATGGGATATACTTTAATTAGCAGCAATGCAGTCATACATACTACATTGGAGGACATATATGAAACGCCATCATCTATTCTTAACCGGCCTTGCCCTGCTCTTAGGTGTCACCTACGCGCATGCGGAAAACTCCTCAACTACTGTCGGTATATACCCGTCGCCTGCGGGTGCTTATTATACCCTTCAGTTGATACCGAGTTCGGTTAATTGCGCGGAAATCGACTCTAAAACCAACGCCAAGGTCAATTCCGGCACAATTTTCATTGATCCTAATGACCCTAACGGGGAATTACAGGTCTGTAAGCCCGATGGCACCGCTTCCAGTGCCGGGTTATGGAGCTTGCAAGCAGGCTTCAATGCCGCTGATTCCAGCAAGAGTTATTTAGCACCAACCATCGACTCGCATCCCTTATATACGTCCCAACATATGGGCCTTGGCACCGGTGTGTACCATATAAAGGATGTGTCAACCGAGACCATGCTCAATATCAAAGGTCAACTCAATCAGGATGGTATTACCATTGAAGCCGCAGACCCGAGTAAATTTTCCTCACCGTCGGCCATGATCGGTTTTCGTAATGACGGTAAAGACAGCATCAAATTTACCCTGGGGCTTAAGGATGATTCATTCATGATCGGTACCAGTGCATTAGATGTCAATACCCGTTTGACTATCGACAGCAACGGTTTTATGGGCGTTGGGACACCTACCCCTGAGACGAGGTTCCAGGTAGTTGGCGGCGCCATGCGTGTGGGCAGCACCACCACCGCTGGGGTACCTTCCATAGAATTTTCCACCAGCGGGGCCAGCACCGGGATGGGTGTAGTGACCCATAGTATTTTTGGTCCTTATGACGCTTCCAGCGGTGATGTGGGTGCTCTCTACATCGGTGCCGGACGCAAATCAAAAGATAATAGCCGCAATGACATCGTGCTGTATAACCTCAGTTGCAGCGGCGGTACGTGCAATGTGCCTAATATTACCCTGGACGCGGACCTGACCACTATGGGCGGTAAAGCTAGTGTGCAAACACCGGCGGACACGGATCCTGATACTTATGTGGCCACTGTCGGTTATGTTAAAAGCAAAGCCGGGGCTTGCTTTAACCGTTTTTGCGGTTGTGACAGCACAAACCAAAGCTCATGCTCATGTGCAGCTTCCGCTTGCCCTGCGCCATTTAAAGCGCTTCCGGGGGTCAGTGATTCATTTATGGTTGACCATAATGGCAGCGGCAGCAGCTGGGTTAATTCAACGGTGTGCTGTAAGTAAGATTTACGTATTCGCTCTTTGACGCGTGGTTTATATATAGTAGTATACTGGTATTAAACAGTGCTGAGAACTTGTATGAAAAAGTCATTATTTCTAATTCTGTTTTTTATTCTCGGCCTCTCCAGCGCAGCTCATGCACGCGAGGGGTGTTTCTTGCGTTTTTGCTCCGACACTGATAGGCAATGCGACCCTACTAAATGTCCAGTCATTGACGGAAGCCCCACTTACTCACCACAAGATGCAACCTATTCCCCCATCGATGATGAAAGTTTTCCCGTTGACCATTCTGTAGGTAATGGCGGGAATATATTTACAACGGTCGCTACCAAAAAAGTTTGCTGTTTTGGTACTCCTCCTCCTGCTTGCGCCTGGAGCAACTGGAGTGCTTGCTCTAAGAATTGCGATGGCGGTGTACAAACCCGTACACGTATCAATTGCCCCAATGGTGTCAAAGATTTACCCGACCAAACTTTAAATTGCAATACTTCTCCCTGCTGCCAGGGATCCAAACCAGCCAATGCCAATTTTTGCAGCATTGCGACAGACACGGCTTTTTATTCATTGGTCCCGTCTCAAGCCAACTGCACTGGGTCTAATTGCCAGATGTATTGCACTTGTCCCTCGCCTAAGATTTGTTCCGGCAGTTCCTGCGCTTGCCCGGCTAATTTAACCGGACCATGTAGCGATGGTAATCCTTGTACCATCAATGATACATACAATTCGTCTTGCGTTTGTGTGGGGACACCTGCACCGGCTGTTCCTGGCGTATGTAATTCCTGGAGCGGTTGCAGTGTCACGGCCTGCGGGGTTGCAGGGACTCAGACTTGCACATCATCCACACTTCCTCAATGCGGAGGATCTGCGGCACCCACATCGAAAAGCTGTACCGGGGATACACCGGTCGCTGGTTCATGCACGAGCTGGGGCGCTTGCAGCACCACGGCTTGTAATGCCACCGGAACTCAAACGTGTTCAACCGCTACACCTGCTCAATGCGGCGGTGCGGCTGCACCTAAAACTCAATCTTGTACCGGTAATACACCGGTCCCCGGCACCTGTACGGCGTGGAGTTCTTGCAGTACCAACACCTGCGGCGTAACCGGAACTCAAACTTGCACAGCGTCGACCCCGGCTCAATGCGGCGGCACACCTGCACCTGCTTCAAAAGCTTGCACCGGAACAACACCGGTTGATGGGGCGTGCATGGCGTGGACTTCTTGCAGCGCTACCGCCTGCGGGGTGGCGGGAACACAAAGCTGTACCATTTCTACCCCGGCCCAATGCGGCGGCGTGCCGGCACCGGCATCAAAAAATTGCACAGGTAATACACCCGTCGATGGTACTTGCACGGCGTGGGAATCTTGCACGGCTACCGCTTGCGGGGCTGGCGGAACTCAAGCTTGTAAAGCGTCAACTCCGGCCCAATGCGGCGGTGCACCGGCACCCGCTTCAAAAGCGTGCACCGGCTCAACACCCGTCGCTGGTTCTTGCACGGCGTGGAGCGCTTGTAGTGCTACGGCCTGCGGCGTCGCCGGGACTCAGACTTGTACGACTTCAATTCTGGCCCAATGCGGCGGTGCACCGGCACCTGTAACAAAAAGTTGTGCCGGTAATACACCCGTCGACGGTACTTGCACGGCGTGGGAATCTTGCACGGCTACCGCTTGCGGTAATAAAGGAACTCAAAGTTGCAAAGCTTCAACTCCGGCTCAATGCGGTGGCGCACCTGCACCCGCACTCAAAGACTGCACCGGATCAACCCCCGTCGCTGGTTCTTGTGCTGCCTGGAGTGCTTGCAGTGCCACGGCTTGCGGGGTCGCCGGGACACAGACTTGTACGGCCTCAACAGCGGCCCAATGCGGCGGTCCGGCCGCAGCTGCAGCTCAATCTTGTGTTGGCAATACACCGGTCAATCCTACCTATAGCGCTTGGAGTGCTTGCAGCGCCACAGCTTGCGGGGTCACAGGTACTCAAACACGTACACTTTTAACGCCTACCGCTTGCGGTGGGACCACTGGGCCTACATCACAATCTTGCACAGGCAGCACGCCCGTCGATGGTACATGCACGAGCTGGGGTGCTTGCAGTACCACGGCTTGCGGGATGGGTGGAACCCAAATTTGTACAGCGTCGACCCCCGCTCAATGCGGTGGTAAGCCCGCACCAACGTCTCAATCTTGTACCGGCAGTTCACCGGTCAATCCTGTCTATGGCCCCTGGAGTGTTTGCAGTGCAACCACCTGTGGACAGACTAACGGTACTCAAACACGCTCAGTCATCACAGCGGCCGCTTGCGGTGGGATCACCGGACCTACATCACAATCTTGCACAGGTAATACAGCGGTGAATGGAGCTTGTACCGCTTGGAGTGCTTGCAGTGCCACGGCCTGCGGGGTCAGTGGAACTCAAACTTGCACAGCGTCGACACCGGCTCAATGCGGGGGTACGCCTGCCCCAACAACCCAGGGTTGTACGGGAAACACACCAGTCAATCCTGTCTATAGCGCTTGGAGTGCTTGCAGTGCTACTGCTTGCGGGGCTAGCGGAACTCAAACACGCACACTTTTAACTCCTGCTGCTTGCGGTGGAACCACCGGTGCCACATCACAATCTTGTACAGGTAATACAGCAGTCAATGGGACTTGTACCGCTTGGAGTGCTTGCAGTACCACAGCCTGCGGCGTCAGTGGAACTCAAACATGTACAGCGTCGACACCGGCTCAATGCGGTGGTACGCCTGCCCCGACAACCCAAGGTTGTACAGGCAACACACCTGTCAATCCTGTCTATAGTGCTTGGAGTGCTTGCAGTACTACGGCTTGTAATGTTACTGGAACTCAAACACGCACACTTTTAACGCCTGCTGCTTGCGGTGGAATCCCAGGAGCGACCTCACAATCTTGTACGGGCAGCACACCGGTCAATGGTATTTGTACATCCTGGAATGCCTGCAGTGCCACAGCCTGCGGGGTTACAGGAACTCAGACATGTAAAACCTCAACAGCTCCTCAATGCGGCGGCACCGGAGCGCCTTCCGTTCAGTCTTGTGGCGGTAGTGCGCCTGTCGACGGTACGTGTACCACCTGGGGTGCTTGCA
>CAZBJT010000085.1:0-6914 GCA_964492215.1 uncultured Planctomycetales bacterium
GGCAAGAAGGAAAAGATTGCCAAGATGGTCATCATGCATTCCAATAAACAGGAAATCGTTTCTTCAGCTTCCGCCGGTGAAATTGTCGCTTTGGTTGGTTTGAAAGAAAGCAAAAGCGGCGATACTCTCTGTGCCGAAGATAGACCTATTTTATTGGAAGGCTTGAAAGCGCCTGACGCTGTTGTGTCCTTGGCCATTGAACCGAAAACTAAGGCTGATCAAGATAAAATGGGTATGGTCTTGCGTAAGTTCTTAGATGAAGATCCATCATTGCGGGTTAAATTTGATCATGAAACCTCCCAGACCATTATTTCAGGGATGGGTGAGTTGCATTTGGAAATCATCGTCGACCGCATGAAGCGCGAGAATAATCTTGAAGCTAATGTGGGTCGTCCTGAAGTTGCTTATAAAGAAGCGATCACCAAAAAGGTCGAGCATATTGTCGGTAAATACGTTCAACAGTCCGGCGGTCGTGGTAAATATGGTCACGTGGTTATCGATGTGGAGCCGGGTGAACCTGGTTCAGGTTTTGTCTTTGTCGATAAGATCAAAGGTGGGTCGATCCCGCGCGAATTCATTAAGCCTGCCAAAGAAGGCATCGAAATCGCACTTCAAAACGGTGTTAAGGCCGGGTATCCTGTTTCAGATTTACAAGTAACATTGGTCGATGGTTCCTATCACGATGTTGACTCTGATGAAATGTCATTTCAATTGGCCGGCAAACAAGCCATGCGTGAAGCCTTGCGCAAAGCCGATTCTGTTTTTCAAGAACCTATCATGAAGTTGGAAGTAGAATGTTCGGATGAGCATTGGGGAAATGTGACCGGTGATTTAATGAAACGCCGTGCACAAATCAAAGAAACGGGAAACCGCGGTAAATTAAAGACCGCTCTCGTCGATGCTCCTTTGTCGGAAATGTTTGGCTACGCGAATGCACTGCGGTCCCTCACTCAGGGGCGAGCATCATTCTCTATGGAACCTTCGTACTACGCGCAGGTTCCTAACACAATCGCTGAGAAGATTATCGGCGCCCGTCAAGATTTTGTTGCTAAGGTCAGCTAAATAAGCTATACTGCACCTTCATTTTTAATAGATGTCTTTTGTTTGTAGTTTTTTAGTTATAGATAACATAATTAACCGGAGGATCTAGCAATGGCTAAAGAGAAATTCCAACGCAGTAAACCGCATTTAAACATCGGCACCATCGGTCACGTTGATCATGGTAAAACGACTTTGTCCGCCGCTATCAGTACTGTTTTGAGCAAACAAGGTTTAGCTGAAGCCCGTGCGTATGACTCCATCGATAATGCACCGGAAGAAAAAGAGCGCGGTGTTACGATCAACATTTCCCATTTGGAATACAGCACGGTCAATCGTCATTATGCTCACATTGATTGCCCGGGTCACGCTGACTTTATCAAGAACATGATCACCGGTGCCGCCCAGATGGATGGTGCTATTTTAGTTGTAGCTGCAACCGATGGTCCGATGCCCCAAACCCGCGAACACATCTTGTTGGCCCGTCAGGTCAACGTTCCTAAGATCGTTGTGTTCTTAAACAAATGCGATCAAGTCCAAGACAAAGAATTATTAGAGTTAGTTGAAATGGAAGTCCGTGATTTGTTGACCAAATACAAATTCGACGGCGAAAATACCCCGATTATCAAGGGTAGCGCGTTGGATGCATTGAATAACCCTGAAGATCTTACTGGTAAGGCCAAATGTATCGTTGAGTTAATGGCTGCGGTTGACTCGTTTATCCCGCAACCCGTCCGTGAGTTGGATAAGCCCTTCTCAATGGCGGTTGAAGATGTGTTCTCTATCTCTGGTCGCGGTACTGTCGCCACCGGTCGTATTGAACGCGGTCGTGTTAAAGTCGGCGAAGAAGTTGAAGTCGTCGGTTTACGCGAAAAAGTGTCCAAGACCGTCGTTACCGGTGTGGAAATGTTCCGTAAGGAATTGGATGAAGGTCAAGCAGGCGACAATGTCGGTTTATTATTACGCGGTGCTGACAAGGACAACATGGAACGCGGGATGGTCTTGGCTGCTGTCGGTTCTATCAAGCAGCACACCAAGTTCAAAGCCACCGTGTATATCTTGACCAAAGAAGAAGGTGGACGTCATACCCCGTTCTTTAAAGGGTACCGCCCGCAATTTTATTTCCGTACGACCGACGTGACCGGTACTGCCGAGTTACCTGAAGGTCAGGAAATGTGCATGCCTGGCGATAACACTGTCTTGACAGTTGAATTGATCACGCCGGTGGCCATGGATAAGGAATTACGTTTTGCTATCCGCGAAGGTGGTAGGACCGTGGGTGCAGGCGTTATTTCCGAGATCATCAAATAAGGTTATAAATAAATGCAAAAAATACGTATAAAACTCAAAGCGTTCGATCACCGGTTAATCGATCAATCAACACAAGAGATCGTCGATACAGCCATACGTACTGGTGCTCAAGTATTAGGCCCTGTGCCTTTACCGACCAGAAAAGAACTGTATACCGTTCTTCGTTCACCGGTTATCGATAAAAAATCGCGCGAGCAATTTCAATTGGCGACACATAAACGCCTGATTGATCTCGTTAACCCGACATCTAAAACCGTCGAAGCGTTACGCAAACTTAATTTACCGGCGGGTGTTGACGTCGAGATCAAGCAGTAGGAGAATAATCATGATTCGCGGTTTAATGGGTAAAAAAATGGGGATGACCCAGATTTTCGATGCGGAAGGGAACATTGTTCCTGTCACGCTCGTTGAAGTAGGGCCTTGCACCGTCTTAGGGTTAAAAGACAAGCCTTCTAAGGTAGTCTTAGGCTTTTTGCCGGTCAAAGAAAAACACTTACAAAAACCACGGCTTGGTTTCTTTAAGAAGGCAGGCGTCAGTGCGCTCAAGCATGTGAAAGAATTTGAATCCACCGACAATAAAGAGTATAAGGTCGGTCAAGAATTGAAAGCCGATGTTTTTAAAGCCGGTGATTTCGTTGATGTGACCGGTACATCTATCGGTAAAGGTTTCCAGGGCGGTATGGTTCGCTGGAATTGGAGTGGTGGTCCTGCAGCTCACGGTTCTATGCATCACCGTCGCGTTGGTTCCATTGGTTCCAGTTCTGATCCTTCCCGTGTTTACAAAGGTCAGCATATGCCCGGCCATATGGGTATGGACACTGTAACGGTGCAGTCATTACGTGTCATGCGTGTTGATCCTGATACAAATTTGATCTTAGTCAAAGGTGCTGTACCTGGTCATAAGAATGGTATGGTCATGATCAATATATCCAAGAAGAAAGCATTCCGTTTATTAGATGAAAAGAGAGAAACAGTTGCCATCAAACGCAACCCGATGAAACAAAGCAAAGCTGCTGCAGGTAAGACAGCGAAGAAATAAAGGGTTTTATTATGCCAGAATTAGCCGTTGTTGATATTAAAGGTAAAAAAGCCAGTAGTGTTGATTTACCTAAAGAAAAGTTTGGCGTGCATGTGCATGATGCTGTTATTCATCAAGCTGTAGTCATGTACAATGCCAATAACCGTCAGGGTAATGTAAGCACCAAAGGCCGTGCTGAAGTCTCCGGCGGTGGTAAAAAGCCGTGGGCCCAAAAAGGTACTGGCCGTGCGCGTTCAGGTTCTTCACGTTCCCCGTTGTGGAAAAAGGGTGGTATCACCTTCGGTCCAAAGCCGCGTGATTTTGGTTTTGAAGTTCCTAAGAAAGTGCGTATCGCTGCTTTACGCGAAAGCTTGAATTCCAAATTTATCGGTAATGCCTTGGTTTGTGTCGAGAATATGGATATTGCCTCCGGCAAGACCAAAGATTTCGCCCAAACCTTGAAAGATTTGAAATTAGAAGGCCGTACCTTGGTTGTATTAGAGGGGGCCAGTGCCAAAACCATGTTGGCTGGACGGAATATTGCTCGTTTAAATATCGTGCGCGCGATTGATGTGAACGCATCCGATATTATGAATAATAGAAATATTTTGGTCACCAAAGAAGCGTTACAAACACTATTAAAGCGGATCGGGTCATGATTACTTGCTACGATGTTGTTAAAAATTTAATCCGTACTGAAAAAAGCACGGAACTTGAAGCCCAGCGCAAATACATCTTTCGTGTCGCTACAACCGCCACGAAAATTGATGTAAAGCGTGCTATCGAAGAAATTTATAAGGTCAAGGTTGATTCCGTCAACACAGGGCTCGTGCCTGGTAAACTCAAGCGCGTGCGTGTTCGTGCCGGTTATACCTCGGCTTGGAAAAAAGCCATTGTTTCTCTTAAAGAGGGACAGAAAATTGAGGCCGCTGTTTAAGCGGTAATTCAGGCCTGCCGCTCTCGGCGGCATGCACGTTATTGAATTTGCAATAGTATAAACTGGGAGTATTACAAATGGGTATTAAACGTTTTAAACCACTTACAAACGGTCTTCGTCATGCGGCTTTACCTGATTTTGCCGAATTGACCAAAGGCAAACCGGAAAAAGCTTTATTGGTTCCTGTCAAGGGTACCGGTGGTCGTAATTCTTACGGCCGTATCACCTCACGTCACCGTGGTTCAGGCCATAAGCGCATGTACCGTTTAGTTGATTTCAAGCGTGATCGCATTGACGATACTGCGACTGTATTAGGTATCGAGTATGATCCTAACCGCACCGCACGTATCGCTTTGATCCAATACAAAAGCGATGACACCAAATCCTATATTTTAGCGCCTTTAGATCTTAAAGTTGGTCATGTTATTGTCAGCACCAAGGACGCGGATGTTGATATGAATCCGGGTAATTGCCTGCCATTACGCAAGATTCCTTTAGGTACAGCTATTCATAATATTGAATTAAAACCTGGCAAAGGCGGTAAATTAGTCCGTGGTGCCGGTACTGCTGCACAATTAATTGGTAAAGACGGTGGTGTGGCGCATGTGCGTTTGCCTTCCAGCGAAGTGCGTAAAGTCATGATTGATTGCCGTGCCACCATCGGTCAGTTAAGCAACGTTGAGAATGAAACCGTTTCAATCGGTAAAGCCGGCCGTAGCCGTTGGTTGGGTCGTCGCCCGCAATCACGCGGTGTTGTTATGAACCCGGTAGACCATCCTCACGGTGGTGGTGAAGGTAAAACTCCTCAAGGTAACCCTCATCCGGTGAGCCCATGGGGTAAATTAGCTAAGGGCAAGAAGACCCGCTCCCCGCGTAAATATTCTAATCACATGATTGTCAGGAGAAGGATAAAATAATATGGCCCGTTCTGTTAAAAAAGGCGCATACATCGAAGATTCCCTGATGCGCAGGTTTGATAAAGTCATGCAAAGCGGTCAACGCCAGCCCATCAAGACCTGGTCACGCCGTTCCACCATCATCCCTAATTTTGTCGGGTTTACATTCGCGATTCACGACGGACGCAAGCATGTGCCGGTATTCATTACGGAAAACATGGTGGGTATGAAGTTAGGTGATTTTGTAGGTACACGCACATTTAAAGCCCACGGCGGTGTCAAAGCCAAGAAGGCAATGCAGAAGAAATAATTAAGGACATTCTATGATAGCCCAAGCTCATGCAAAATATTTACGGATTTCATCGATGAAGATGCGCCAAGTGATTGACGTCATCCGCGGCAAAGATGTGGCCAATGCCCAAGCTTTATTAGCCCAGATTGAAAAGGGCGGTACACCTTTGGTGCGTAAGGTGCTTGACTCTGCGGTGAGCAATGCCAAGCAAAAAGGCCTGATGGAAGAGCAATTATTTGTCTCCCGCATCACGGCTGATCATGGTGGTTCCTGGAAACGTTTCAGGGCTGCTTCTTTCGGCCGCGCCACACCGGTGTTGAAACGCACAACGCATTTAACCATTGAATTAGATCTTAAAACCAAGTAGCTTTAGGAGAAAAACGTGGGACAAAAAGTTCATCCATTAGCATTGAGACTCGGGTACACAAAAAATTGGCGCAGCCTTTGGTTTGCTGAACGCCGTGAATTTTCCAACAATATCAAGGAAGATTACAAGATCCGTCAGTATATCCGTAAGAAATTTATTCAAGCGGCCGTGTCTTTGGTTGTCGTCGAGCGTTTGGCTGAACAGATCAAGGTGCGCATTCATACCGCCCGTCCCGGTGTCATCATCGGCCGTCGTGGTGCAGACATCGACCGTTTACGTGCTGAATTAAAAGACATCACCAAGAAGGACATGGATAAAATCGTCATCGATATCCAAGAGATCAAAAACCCCAACTGCGATGCCCAATTAGTCGCCCAAGGCATTGCTTTCCAATTAGAAAAACGCGTGGCTTTCCGCCGTGCGATGAAGCGTTCCATCGAGCAGGCCCGTATGTCCGGGGCTAAGGGTATCAAGATCCGTTGCGCTGGTCGTTTAGGCGGCGCGGAATTGGCCCGTACTGAAAAATATTATGAAGGCAAGATCCCGTTACAAACGTTCCGTGCCGACATTGATTATGGTTTTGCCGAAGCGTCGACGACCTATGGTTTATTAGGTGTCAAAGTTTGGATCTACAAGGGTGATGTGATCAAGGATCAGGAAGAAATTCAAGCGCAAGCCGCCGTTGCTTTGGCACCGGCCCAGCCTGCCGCGCCAGCAGCGACTGCCGCTTAAATTTATAAAAAGGATTAAGTTATGTTGTTGATGCCAAAAAGAGTCAAATACCGTAAAACGCAAAAGGGCAAGTCCCGTGGTATTGCCACCACCGGTGCACAAATGCATTTTGGCGAATTCGGTTTGAAAGCGCTTGAAAACGGTTTTATCCCGGCCCGTCAATTGGAAGCCTCCCGTGTTGTGGTGGCCCGTAAATTGCGCGGTACCGGTAAATTATGGATCAATGCTTTCCCGCAGAAGTCCATCACCAAGAAGCCGGCGGAAACCCGCATGGGTAAAGGTAAAGGTGATTTGGATCATTGGGTAGCGGTGGTCAAGCGCGG
>CAZBJT010000086.1:0-6914 GCA_964492215.1 uncultured Planctomycetales bacterium
CACACCATTGCTGCAGCGTCAATTTCTCGTTCATGCGGATTTCCTTTCTTAAGAATACCGATTACTGTTTATTTAAAAATTCAGCCATGTCTTTAGCTAAAGGTGCTTGGGCGACGATGATCTTGCCGGTCTTTGGCTGCGGCCATTGCAGGCGCCAGGCATGTAATGCCGTGCGGCGAAACCGCAAGGCAAAATCTTTACGGAACGCATATTTATCTTCACCCACCAACGGGTGGCCTATCTTGGCAAAATGGATGCGGATCTGATTGGTGCGCCCGGTGATGGGCATGACATTGACGACGGCGAAATCCTTGCAATACTCCTCCACCTCATAATGGGTCATGGCGGATTGCGCCGGCGTGTGTTTTGAAAATTTGACCTGATAATGGTCTTTGATGGGGATATTGATCTTACCCTTGGGGTCTTTAGGGCGGCCATGCACGAAAGCGATGTAATTCTTGGTGACTTTCTTGTCTTTGAAAGACTGCATCAGGGTTTGCTGATTGGTCTTGCCCTTGGCAAAAAGGATGATGCCGGAAGTATCACGATCGAGGCGATGGGCCGGGTGCAGGTAAGCGGATTTGCCGTATTGCGCGTTGACGATATTGACCAATGTCCTTTGTTCATCCTTATCGGTCGGGATGACTAAAAGCCCTGTTGGTTTGTCAAACGCAATGCAGTCCTCATCTTCGTACAGCACGGGAATTTTGGCACTAGGGGTTTGAGGACTCGGTTGATTCGCCATCAATATGCTCGTGCAAAAGGTCCGTTAAATAATTGATCTTGCGTATGAGGATGATGGGAAAAACGATCATCCACACCTGAAAGGCCAAAGCTAAAAGCGCTTGAATGGGCGTGACTGATAAATTAATTGTTCCGTCCATTTCCCTTTGCCTCCAATACACTTTCCACGAATTCACTGATGACCTGGCTGTCACGCGGCGTGATATCACTGAAGAAAATAGCAGTATCAAAGTAATCGGTGTGTTGCGACACCTGTGCGCGCACGACAACACCCTGGCAGGTGATCTTTTTGGTTGTGACCTTATTGTTTTTGCGCAAAGGCAAAAGCAAATGGATTTTAAGCTTGGTCATGGGCTCGAGCCTTTTATTCACACGGCAAGAAGCACCTGAACAGCTTAAGTTCTGTGTCTCGGTAACGATTTCCAGGTCAGCACTGGAAATTCTTACCGGGATATTATGGTCAAGACGCGGGTGACGTCGCCGCTCGCTACCTTGTCCAACCGAATGCGGCACTTTTACTCCTTGGGAGCTTCTTCGGCGGCCGCAGGTTTAGCATCGGCTTGTGCCTTCTTGAAACAGTTATTATTGCAGTAATAGCCGCCATTACGGTAAAAACGGCGAGCTTTCTTTAACGGTTTTTTGCAGGCAGGACAATTTTTGATCTCTTCCACTGCTGCGGCTTTTGTTGCATCAGCCATGACTCTGTGCTCCTTTCAACTACTTTTCTTTGATTAAATAGGTTCAAACCGACGGGCATTCACATATTCCTCGATGACTGCGAGGGTGGCCCGTTCACGGATAAATTCCAAACCCAACTCATATCTTTCACTGTAAGCAATTTCTTTGACCCAAACCACCTTGGTCTTGATATCAACGACCCGGGTGGGATTGGAAAAAGCTATTTGCACCTCAAGCACGGTCCCCAAAGGAACAAACTCATGGACAGAAAGTTTAAGACCTCCCACGCTGATATTACCGGCCAAGCTGCCATTAGGCAATTCCTGGTGCTGGTAAGACACAGGCTCTGGAAAGGAAAAACGCGGGTATTGGCGTTTATTGTCCGTCATCAATTGGCTAGTATAGCATAACCCGCTCGGGATACAATATAAAAAAGGGACACATTAAAGTGTCCCCTTTTAAAGAATTGGTAGCGTCTACCAATTAATTTTGGCAAAAGGAAGGGCGGCCGCAGCTGACCTATGGGCCAACCTGGCCGCCCCTTTGTGGATGCCACCCCGCCCCATTTCGGGGTGGCGAGGAAGATTACTTCTTGAGCAGCTTATCTAAATAATGGGCTGCATGCTCCCTGCCGCCTAAACCAAAGGCCAAGCCTAAGGCCAAGGCCAGCCCGGCCACCATCAAAGTCAATGATGTACCGGTAAATAAATACCCAAGTCCGATCTTGTCAACGAACACAGTGACCACCATGAGTACCATGGCCCACTTAGTAAACGTAGACAACATCTCCGGCTTGGGCATATCCGTATTGGCCGCGACAACGCGTACAAACACGGATACAATATGGGCCAGAAAGATACCGACCATCAGCGTAATGACGCCCGTTAATACATTGGGCACATACGCCATGATCGGGTCTGTCATAGGCCCGATGACGGTGACGCCGGCATAGCCTAAGGCGATCACCAAAGCCGTGATAGTAATACCCCAGGTGATGACCGATCCGATCAGGTCGCTCACCGGGCGCCTGATACCACCCGTTTCCAACGTATGGCTCAAGCCTATGGTATGGCTGATCTTATCGATGTGGATGCTCTTAAGGGTGGAGCTAACGATTTTCCCCACCTCGCGCGCAACCAAACCACCGACCACCAGCGCAGCTAACACCCCGAACACGGTCGGGACATAACTGATAATGATGCTAAACACTGACTTTAACGGATCCAAGATGAATGTGATGTAATTCATATGGAACTTCCTTTCCGACACCCTTGTATGAATACCCTTATTGGTGTCTCGGCCCGCGGGCATGTGAACCTCTGGGCCTACTTAAAGCATAGCACTTGAGGGATGCAAAACAAGACCCCCAGGCGGTTTTTGGGAAAACGTTTTCCAGCTTTCGCCGTCAGAATTACAATAGCGAAGGCTGTCCGCCGAAGTTCTGCCAAAGGCAGAACGAAGGAGGACAACTTACAGGCCGGCTTATAAAAAGAAAAACCCCCGTCGGTATTATCCAAGGGGGGTCGCTTATAAAAGATTTGGGGACACCTACCAATTTTTGCCAAAAATGTGGCTTAAATCAAAATTGGTAGACGTCCCCAATTCTTCTTTTAAAGGGTACTTATTCTTTATCGGCTTCGATGCTGATATTGATAGTGACTTCATTAGCTAAAGCCACACCACCTTGATCCAAGGTCTTGTTCCAATTAAGACCATAATCCTGGCGGTTTAACGTAAAGGAGCCATTGAGGCCGATCATTTCTTTACCCATGGCTTTCACCGGGCCGGAAACAGTCAGCGGGATGGTCACTTCTTTGGTCACACCTTTGATGGTCAAATCACCCACCACATTGGTTGCGGTGATGCTTTTGCTCACAAAAGTGATGGTTGGAAATTTAGCCACATCAAAGAAATCCGGGCTCTTGAGGTGCTCATCGCGCTTGTCCATATGGGTGTCGATGCTGTCTGCCGGGATAGTTACGCTCAACTTGGAATTAGCTAAATCACTAGCGCCATAAGCGATTGTGCCATCGAATTTATCGAATTGGCCGGGGACGGTGCTTACCATCATATGCTTGACGGTAAAACCGATAGACGAATGGGCTGGATCGATCTTATAGGTGTCGGCGGCAAAAGCTTGAGTTGCGGCAAATAAAACAACGGTTAAAAATAATGACAGTACTGTTTTTTTCATACGTCCTCCTAGTGATGGGTTAATTAGTTTTTGATACCTATGCCTTTTTTCAACAACAGCAAATTGATCCAAATCAAAATTATCGTCCCTCCTGCCAGGATCATGGCGCAAATAGCTGGGTTAACGTCGGAAAAACCAAAAAAGCCGTAACGGAAACCATTGATCATGTAAACCAAAGGATTTAACAAAGAAACCACCTGCCACACATGCGGCAAGCTGTGAATGGAATAAAAAACGCCGCCTAAATAAATCAATGGGGTCAGGATAAAATTCTGGAAAAAAGCCACCTCGTCGAAATTACGGGCAAAAATACCGTTGATCAACGCCAATAAAGAAAATAATGTGGCACTGACAATGGTAAAGAAAATGATCGCCCACATGTGCTGCACTTGCGGGTGTGCAAAGAACAAGGACACTAAGAACACCAGCAAGCCCACCGCGATGCCGCGCATGAGGCCGCCTAATACATACCCGGCCACGATTACCCAATTAGCCGTGGGTGACACCAAGACCTCCTCGATGTTACGCTGAAACTTGGCCCCAAAAAATGAGCTCACCACATTGCCGTAAGAGCTATTGATCACCGCCATCATGACCAAGCCCGGTACGAGGAAAGCCATGTAAGTGACACCGTTGATCGCCTGTACTTGTGAACCGATGAATTTACCGAAGATCACAAAATACAATGTCTGCGTGATCAAGGGCGGCAATAAGGTCTGCGTCCAAATGCGCATGATCCGGGTGATCTCTTTACGTACGATTGTCTTTAAAGCGACCCATTGTGTATGCATTTACTTAACCATGCTCAAAAATAATTTTTCCAACCGATTGCCTTTAGCATGCACGTCGGTGATCACAAAACCCGCCTGTATTAATTTCATCAATAATTCATTCAATTCTTCCCGGCGGCTGATCTCCACCTCAAAACTATGGTCATCGATCATTTTAGGTTTATAGGCAGATAAAGCCGTCAGCGCTTGCATGTCTTTGACCGTGACACAATACGTATCCTGCGGTACTGTTAAAAGAAGTTTGCGCACACTGTCATTGCGGATGATCTCCCCTTCCTTGATCATGGCGGCATTGCGGCACATTTGCTCGACTTCTTCTAAATAATGCGTCGTTAAAAGGATCGTCGTACCCGCCTTGTTGATCTCGCGCAAATAATCCCACATGCCATAGCGCAATTCCACATCAACACCGGCGGTAGGTTCATCAAGGATAAGCATTTTGGGTTTATGAATGAGCCCGCGGGCGATCATCAAACGGCGCTTCATGCCGCCGGAAAGCGTGCGGGCCATGGCTTTGCGTTTCTCCCATAAACCTACACGCTTTAAAATGTCTTCCGATTCCTTTAAAGCATCGCCATAGTCGATGCCGAAATAGCCGGCTTGATTGACCACAATATCCTGCACATTCTCGAACATGTGAAAATTAAATTCCTGCGGGACGACCCCAATGCATTTCTTGGCGGATTCAAAATCCTTATCAATGTCATGGCCAAAGATACTCACCGTGCCCGACGTTTTATTGACCAATCCCGTCAAGATCGCAATCAAAGATGTCTTACCCGCACCATTGGCGCCGATCAAGGCAAAGAAATCTCCCGGCGCTATGGTCAAGTCCACCCCTTTAAGCGCTTTGGTGCCGGTCTTGTACGTTTTGACTAAATTTTTTATCTCAATGGCGTTCATAAGTTATATAAAAAATGGGGACACGTAGCGAGTACATGTCCCCATTTATTATTTCGTCCGGGTGTAGGTGATGATCATGCCTTTGAATTCTTGGCCGTCTTTATCTTTCATGTAGGATTCGTAGGTGTAATGATCAGCGTCGACTATTGTAGTGATGGCCTTGTACCAGCGATGGGTTTCATTGGTGATGGGGCAGGACATGCTGCCTTCTTCCGTCAGGGTTTTGGCTACAGGGTCATATTTGGCGGAACTGGTCATCATGCCGGTGGCCATGCTGTCAAACCACAGACCGGCGAATTCTTTACGCAAATTATCATACCCATAAATACCGCGGCCTTCAAAAGGCTGGCCCATCATGGTGCCGATGTACACTTGTTCCAAGAAACGGCCGTTCATGATCATCTTGGATTCACTGACACCGTCGGTTTCTTGGGGCTCAGCTTTAGGATCCATCCAGAATTTAACATGGGCCTTCCAGGAGCCGGTCAACGATTTTAAAATTTCGTGATTGGCATTAGGTGTCGAATATTCCTGCATCCGGGCCTGGGCAGCCTTTTGCTCTTCACTCATCGGCGCATCTTTCGTATCAGCGGCCATACCTGATGAAAACGTACCTATCAATAAAGCACCGGTGATTAACATGTGAAAAATAATCTTATTCATTTCTTTATCCTTTCAATCTTAGTTGAATGATGAGGAAACAGAACGATGGGGACACGTAGCGAGTACATGTCCCCATCATTATAAAGGTTATCGGGCGTATTTAAACTTCTTTTTTATACCGCCGGGGGTCTTTTTCCAGGGCTTGGCAACACCAGTGCCTTTTCTCTTCTCCCAAACACCGCTGGACTTTCCGGGTTTCTTAAAGACTTTCTCGGTTGTTTTGCGGGGTTTAAATTCTTTATCGGATTTTTCAGATCTGACAGGACCCTCGGATCTTGCAGGTCTCTCCGGTCTTGAAGATCTTTCAGATCTCCCGGATCTTTCAGTTCTCTCAGGTCTCTGTGATCTCTCAGGCCTTTGTGGTCTTTCAGATCTTTGAGGCCTATCAGACCGCTCCGTCCTTTGAGGTCTATCAAATCTGGCAGGTCTTTGGGACCGCTCCGGCCTCTCAGACTTTTCAGGAGATGCGGACGGCTGAACTTCCTTGTCCATCTTGGCGGTTAAGCGCGCGGTCAATGTATCTGCTTTAGCTTCCCGGCGCTGCTGCTTGATGGCTTTATAATCTTTACGGGGCCTCCCAATTTTAGGACGCTCGGGACTGACCCGCATGGGACGGCCCATGAACTCTTTGCCTTCCAAGGCAACAATGGCGGCTTTAGCTTGTGCCTCATCGGGCATGCTCACAAAACCAAAACCACGTGAATTCTTGCCCGACTTATTCTTGATCTTGACTGCATCGACCGCGCCAAAAGATTCGAAGACCTTTTTGACATCTTCATTCGTCGCTGAAAATGATAAATTGCCTACAAAAATATTCATTTATTCTCCTCATTAAAATAATGGGGTCACATAGCGAGTACATGTCCCCATTTAAACCTGCGTTACTTCACCTATTTGGATCACTGGCTTTTCATCCGTATATAAAGGGATATTTCCGACCA
>CAZBJT010000087.1:0-6782 GCA_964492215.1 uncultured Planctomycetales bacterium
CGCCGCGCGGGACGAATCTGCTGCCCGGCGCGACGACGACAAATCAACCTCTAAACCGGCCACCAGCAAAAACAATGTGATCGCAATGCTCATGAAACTGTTTAAAACCAAAGCCAAAGAACCATGACTGGGAAAAATGGTTTGCTGGATTTGCGGAAAAAGCTGACCTAAGACAGTGGGCCCGAGGATAATACCGGCGATGATCTCCCCTAAAACAGCGGGCTGATGCAAACGCCGGGCCAGCTCACCCAAACCACGGGCTGCAAATAAAAGCAGGGACAAAGAAAAAAACAGAATGATAACTTCCTGATGGGTCAAATTGTTCATGCCGGACGTCCTCGGTAAAAAAGAATGGAACAGGGTAAATCCTGCAATACCACCTCGGCGGGTGGATTAAAGAAACGCTGCCAAAAACGGATGCGTTTGGGTGCCGGTAAAACAGCCAAATCAGCGCCCATCTTTTGGATATACAATGTCAACTCGCTGAGGTCGCCCCCTTTAAGGCATTCGCTGCGCACCCCTAAACCCTGCCAGTTAAAACCTTCAATAAAATGTTTGAGCCGCTGGGATTCCACGGCCGCGCATTCCTGCGTATATTCATGGATGCGCCGCTCATCCCCCACTTCTTCCAACTCGAGGAAACGTAAACAAAAATCATATAAATGCACGACACGCATGGAGGCTTTCAACTGACGGGCCGCATCAATGACCCATTCGGTCATGGCCCGGCTCTTAGCATCATAAGCAACACTGATTAGCATTTTCTGGAATGGGACGCCGTCGGATAAAAAGGCTGGCGTTAACAATAAGACGGAACAAGGGGCTTTGCGGACAATACGGCGGGCCACTGAACCGAAAATGCCAACAAATGTGCTTTCATGCTCCAAGGCACCGGCAATGATGAGATCAGCCTTGATCTCTTTGGCTACGCGGCGTATGACCTTATCCGGATTACCCGGGCGTATAGTTACCTGCCCATTGACTACATCGGCATTCTCCAAAAACAGATTGATCTTGCGGCGGGTCTCCACATGGTCTTCAGCCACATGGCAAAATTGCATGTCTGCCCCAATGGTCTTGGCAAAATTAACGGCCGCCATGACCATGTTCTTAGACTGGGGAGAAAAAGAAAAGGAAATAAGGACTGTCTTCATTGAAAACTTTTATTTAGACACCCATTGACCGTCTGCACCCTGGACTTTATCCCCGGCTTCAGCTTTATCACGTTGAACCTGGCCAAAAACCGTTTCAATAGTGGACAAAGCATTCTCTAACCCATTTTGTTGGGCAATGGTCTGATAGATCACCTGACGGTCTTTGTTTTCTGCAGCCGCAATAGCTGCGGCATTACCCTGGGCTTGAAGCACTTCCACATAACCTTTATTATTCTCTCCAAGGGCGCCGGTTGATTTTAACTGACGTAATTCATCAAAGCGGTCCCGACGGCTATTGAGCGCGGCCTTTACCTCAGGGGTCATTTGCTTGATGGAGTATTTAGCTTCAGCCAAAGCCTGTTGAGGCACAGATTGCAAAAAAGCGAACATACAAAAGATGGATAAGATGACTTTCAACATGTTATTTCCCTCCCTTAACCGGTAATTGTGTTTTATCTTTAGAACCGCTGACATAATCTTCAATGTCGGTGGCTGTGTCTTTCAAGCCCTTAACGTCCAAGGTGATATGCGCTTCAATGGTGATAGGCCGCTTGGGATCACCAATGGCCTTGACCGTACAGCCTGCTGCAAAAAGCAAAACCATTGCCGCTGTTAAATAACGCATTATCATTCTGCCTCCTCATTAACGTTGTAATAATTTCAAATAAGCCATGAATGTTTCTCCTAAAGATTCCAAATCACCACCCATATTAATGTCATAATTGTACCTCAAATCAATGGCAGCGGGTGAAGAATATATATTTATCGTGCCCTTATACGTGTCTTTGCTGACATACTCAATTGAGGCTGAGAATTTTTCGAACGGGATGATGCTTTGTTTTTTGATAATGGAATCCAGCGGCGCGCGCAAGAAGGTATTTTGCGGTAATATCTCGGCCAATAAGGCCAGGAGCTTTGCGGTGATTTTGCCCCCTCGAGGGGAACTGTGAAAATCAACCTTGAGCGCATCCAGGGATGGGGGCCGGGTTTTCATATAAACATCACCGCTAAATTCCCCTGTTGTCCCGGTAAAAATACTTTCTTTAACCTGGGCCAATTGACCGAAATCGATATTTTCTATATGCATGGAACCGGTGTAATCAAGGGACGGCGCATATTGCATATTGAAATCACCGCTTAACTGGCCGCCATACATCGTCGCCGATTCATTTAAGATTAAATGGTGGCCATCAAGATTGACTGTACTCGCAAATGCACTAAGCCGGTATTCCTGAAATTCAATAAGATTGGCCGTTGCATGGCCTGCAAAATGGTCAAAATGCCCTGATTTAAAAATGACATGGCCCTGTAATTGCGCGTCGGACGCATTGATCTTATCTGAAACAACCGCAATATGGTTGACTATCAAGGGCAAATCAGCTGATGCAGTAAGAATTTGCCACGCCCCCTTAAGGTCGAGGCTGCCTGCAGAAATAAAATAAGAATCCCCATGCACTTTTAATTTTGCTGTGATGTTGCGGAAGGTAAATTCACCGCTGCGGCTGACATGCACTTGATCGATGTTGATTTCTTTGAGGACAAAAACGGGCCAGCGCCCGTTTAATACTTTTAATGCCCCTTGTTCCCAAAAACGCGGCTGCTGTACTACTATCACCAATATAGCAATGATGCTGATGACAATGACTGCAATGGCGATCAATAGCTTACGCATCATATAATGGGATCTTTGCTCTTGGCCGGGAACATGATGGATGTCACAATAGTAATGGTCAAAACACCTGCGATCACGCCTAAAGCCGCCATGATGGGGATATGGAAAATATCTTCAGTGAGCATCTTAACACCGACGAAAGCTAAAATGATGCCCAACCCATAATGCAAATGATGAAACACATTCATTAATCCGGCGAGGGCGAAATACATGGCCCTTAATCCCAAGATGGCAAAAATATTAGACGAATACACAATAAACGGATCTTTGGTAATGGCTAAAATGGCCGGGATGGAATCTAAAGCAAAAATAAGGTCTGTCGTCTCAATAACGATCAAGACAATCAATAATGGTGTTGCCCATCGACGCCCCTGCTGCTTGACGGTGAATTGACCTTCCACATAATTATCCGTCACCGGCATGAAGCGGCGGAATAATTTAAGGGCCACATTCCCCTCGGGGTGAATTTGCTTGTCTTTCTCAAGAAAAAGCTTAATGCCGGAAAAAACCAGGAAAGCGCCAAAGAGGTAAATCAACCAATGGAAATGATGCAATAAAGCCACACCTGCCAGGATAAATGCCGCACGCATGACCTGGGCGCCGATAATGCCCCAAAATAATACTTTGCGCTGATAAATCACCGGGACTTTGAAATAAGAAAAGATCAGCAGGAAAACAAAAAGGTTATCCACCGATAATGATTGCTCGATGAGATAACCGGTAAAGAATTCCAAAGCCCGCTGGCTGCCCAACCAGAAATAAATACCCGCATTAAAAACCAAAGCCAAAAAAACCCAAAAACCACTCAGCATTAAGGCTTGCTTGACCGTGATCTCTTTATTCTTAGGACTCAAAATCAAGGCGTCAAAAGCAATCAACAATAAAACAAATAAATTAAAGGAAAGCCAAATGACCGGTGAAGACGTTGTCATCGGTTATATATCCCGCTTTTGCCGCCGCTTTTATGGTCTAATTGAATAGGGCCGATAATAATGTCCTGCCCGGCCCATTTCATCATATCATAGATGGTCAGGCATGCGGCTGACACGGCGCTGAGCGCTTCCATTTCTACACCGGTCTTGCCCGTGCACAACACTTCAGACACAACCTTAACAGTATTCTTGCTCTTTAAGATTTCAAAATCTACTTTCACTTTTTCTAAGGCCAGCGGATGGCACAGCGGAACTAAAGATGGTGTATTTTTGGCGGCCATAATACCGGCCACCTTCGCCGTTTCCAAAACATTGCCCTTTGGTGAGGCATGATTGATCAAGGCTTTAAAAGCTTTTGGCTTTAAGACGATCAGGCCATGGGCCACGGCCCGGCGCTTGCTGATATTCTTATCGCTGATGTCCACCATCCCGGCGCATTTAGCTTTGTCTGTCATATCACTCCCAATTCTTTAGTTTACCGCGGTTCTGTTTTTTTGAAGCGCGCTTTTTCTTGGTTTCCAGCATACGCTCTTTAGCATTCTTAGACGGCTTACGGTTCTGGCGCCGTTTCTTCTCCCGACGGGCAGTTGAATCCTGTTGGGCTTTGATATGCCGCGCCTCTAAGGCCGCCTCCAACATCTTCCATGCTTCCTGACGGTTTAAAAATTGGCTGCGGTTCTTCTGGCATTTAATGATGATACCCGTCGGCTTATGATACAGCGCCACACAGGTGGCGACTTTATTCACATTCTGGCCGCCGGGCCCGGATGAACGGATAAATGATTCTATAACGTCTTCTTTTGATAAAGCAGGCCGGACCATTGCTTTCCCTTGCTGATTTTCAGGCACTTTAATGGTAACTCATTAAAAGCACGGCGCAGTTTAGGTAAATTATCCAAAGAGATGCCCGACACCGCCAAAAAACCACCGTCTTGAACCAAGGCACAAATGCGTTTGCCATTGTCGATCAAATCCTGGGTGATCAAATTAGCGGCGACAAAATCATAACGCTGCTTGTCCTTATACTGCCTGATGTCGGCGCGGATGATTTGGCCTTTGGCCCCATTCACTTTAAAATTATGTTTGGCGGCCTCGACACTCAAATCGCCGATATCCAAAGCCTTGATGGTCTTTGCCCCATGTTTAATGGCCACCAGCGCTAAAATTCCCGTCCCTGTACCAATGTCCAGAAATGAATTAACACACCCGCGGTGGTCTTCAATAAACTGAGAAACAATGCGGGTTGTTTCATGTAAACCCGTCCCAAAAGATAAAAGTGTGTCCATCAAGATATGGTCACGTCCCTTTTTAGGACGGTACTTATCTTTATACCACACCGGCACCACATCTATCTGCTTGGTCAATGCCGCAGGTTTCCAGCCGATTTTCCAGCGCGTCAGCCAATCTTTAGGACGAAGTATTTTAATATGCAGCCTTATCCCGGCTATTTTAAGCTTACGCAAATTAGCAGCCAAATCTTCTACCCGCTTAGGTTCCTCGGTAAAAACCTTAAGCACGTGTTTACCTTTAAGCGATTCCTCAATAATATCCGCGGCGGGCACACCTAAGGCCACTAACACGGCAGATAAGAAATCCTCATGTATGGACGGACTGGCTGTTATTTTTAATTCATAAACAACTGAAGGGATACGTTCCTGCAGGATCATCGGCGGCATAAAACCATTAGGTTTACTTCTTTATACTCCATTTATTGCCACCTGCCTTCTTTGATAAATACAAAGCCTGGTCAGCGGCGGCAATCAAGTCTTTAGCTGAAGCTATATCAGCGGCGGGAAAACCGCTCATACCTACACTGAATGATGTTTTAAGGCTTTTACCTTTGTGGGTTATTTCAGCAATCGATTCATAGGACCGTAAGAAACGTTCCACCGGAACCACGGCTTGCGCGATGGGTGTTTCCGGCAAGATCACCAGGAACTCATCCCCGCCGTAACGGCCGACGATGTCCGTCTTACGCAAGCTTTCCTTTAAGGCATAGGCCGCCTGCTTAATGCACTTATCACCCGACAAATGTCCAAAGCCATCATTGACCTTCTTAAATGAATCAATATCAAAGATAATACAGCTTAAATCGAATTTATAACGTTTAGCGCGGGAAAGTTCTTCTTCCAGGCGTTTGACGATGGTGCGTTGATTGAATAATTTAGTCAGACCATCGAGCTGGGATAATTTTTTAAGCTCGCTTTCACGGCGTTTGCGGGCGGTCATGTCTTGGAAAGTCAAGACCACATGATCGGCTTTCTTTTCAGACGGCTTAATGCAGGCTAAACGCATGAGCACATAAATCTTACTGCGGCCCAATGTAGGTAAAAAGAACTCCGCCTCAAAGGACGCACCCTTGACGCGGGCACTTAACAATTGCAATAGAATTTTCTTAGGGATCTTATATAAGAGTGAATTAAAAGCAGCAGCGAAATCTTTTTTGTGCGCGGCTTTAAAAAGCAATAAAGCGGCCGCGTTGACATCCAGGACTTCGAAAGTCTTGACCCAATGCCCCTCGACAATGGCCACGGGCGCCACATCGAATAAAATCTTGAATTTATTCTTGGAGGCCTTAATTAAAGCTGTGTCGAACGTATTACGCCTATTTTTTTGCATACGCTTTATTTAAATTTGATCAATGAAGGCGCATAATTTTGAGGCGCTTCATAGCCTAATAAATTCAATAAGGTGGCCGCCACATTGGCCAGCCCCTGACCCGGGACATTGGCCATTTCATACTCACCCTGGAAATTGGGATCGACGATCACACAAGGAACAGGATTAAGCGAATGCGCTGTACTCACCTGTTTCTTACCGCCCTTGACCGTGAACATTTCATCGGCATTACCGTGATCAGCTAAAATAAGCGCGATGCCGTTTAACTCACGGATCACAGGCAGGAGTTTTTGTAAATCCTGATCCACTGCCTCGACTGACTCAATAATGGCTTGAGGCACACCCGTATGGCCGACCATGTCGCCGTTAGGATAATTAAGCCGTCCGAATTTATACTTGCCGCTT
>CAZBJT010000088.1:0-6757 GCA_964492215.1 uncultured Planctomycetales bacterium
GCCAAGGTCTTAAGCGCTGATACGGCGTTGAAAGAAACCTCAAAGATTATAGCCATTGCCTTCTTGCGCCAAGGCGTGATGATGCAGGGCGAGCTCAAGAAGCAGATCAAGGCCGCTGCTGAAAAAGGCACTGTTTTGACTAAAGATATGGTGGTCAGTGAAGCCATCGCCGCATTCTTGGCTGACAAGAAGAGCCAGCGCGAGTCAGTGACCCCGATGCTGATCGCAAGCCAACGCCGTTTGGATGTCGCTGCCGTGCGCGAAGCCATTGAATCCTTGTGGGCCAAAGATGCTGCCAAGGATTGGGCCAAGTTTACCCAAACTCAATTCGGCAAGGTCTTAAGTCCGGATCAGCAATTGAAATTACGTGCCTTGACGCCTGGCAGCAAACAAGCTTTTGAATTCATTGCGGATGTGGTTATCACTGAAAATAAATTCTATGAGACCATTTATGCGGCTGTGCTCGACCAGATCCGCCGCGATTGGGCCGCCTGGCGTACCGAGCAGGTGTATAAGACCATCAAGAACTTTGATGAAGCCGCGAGCTTAGCCTACAACTTATTGTTTGAAGCATTCGATCCCAAGAAGGCCAATGAAACAGATGAAGACTATGGCAAACGCCGCAAGGTGTGGGTGGATGAGAAATTGCAGATCTTATTGATCTACAAGTTCTTCCAATATAACCCGAGCCCGTCGGGTAACGTGGATAACCCGGTCATCTATAAAGAATTCTTCAGCAAAGGCTGGAAGGTCAATGACCGCAAAGCCAGCCGCGTGATTGTATCGCCGCCGTTGCATGAAGGTTCATTCGACGCCAAGATCCAGGCTCAAGCCTTTGCCACACCATATATCCGCGGGGAAGTCTTATTGACCACGGACTGGTCGCATTTAGTGTTCCCGCATCAAATGTTCGGGTTGCCGTTTGTGGTCGATCAATTCCGCACCAATAAGCGCTTAGGCCATTTATTGCCGGCATTGGTGATTACGGACAATGACATCACCAATACCTCGTCGGATGCCAAAGTGGGTGAAGATGCTTGGAACACCTGGATGATGCCGGTGAAGAGCCGCAAGAATATCATCAGCTTCTACGGTAAAGGGTTCTTTAGGGTTGAAGCGCTGAAAGACACGCCCGTGTATGAGTCAGTCATTGAAGACACGGCCTTAGGTAATGAAACCGCCAAAGCCGGCTGGGCCACGTTGTATGACCCCACCATCGTCTTAGGTCAGGCCCGTGAGAAAACATTCGCCTACTTGCCTTCCTTCGTCGCCCGTTTTGGTGCCCCGATCTATGACGATGCCCGTTCCGTGCGCTTCCAGGAATTTGCCGACAGCCCGAACTTACATTGGAGCGAGAAGTTAGGCACATTGTTTGATTACACGTTCTATTTAAATAAACCGTTCATCATCGCCTTAAACTTGCTTGCTGTCTTTGGTGCTTATTTTTTACCGTTTAACTTATTCGCTTACTTCGGTTTGATGACGATCTTTATCACACTCGGCATTGTGTTGACCCAAGCCATTAATGCCACGGCCATGGTCATGTTCATTGCCCAGAAGGGCTTGATCGGCGGTTATGTGCATTTCGTCAAACGTTTCTGGAGTTTGTTCTTTACCTATGTGCCGTTTATCGTCATCCATTACGCCAAGATCAATTTCGCCCGCAAAGGCTGGACCGGATTGTTCACTAGCGGTGTTAAATCAACGATTTACATCGATGTGCCTTTCAAAGACCGCTGGCAGGCCTTTGCTTCACCGATCCGTTTCGGTGTGGTGTTATTAGGGGTGTTGGCTTTATCTCCGTACCATCCGCTGAGTGTAATCATCAACTTGTTCGTCATGATGTTCCCCATTGCTTTTATCTGGGCAGCGTTCG
Organism: uncultured Planctomycetales bacterium; assembly: GCA_964492215.1. GTDB lineage: Bacteria > Omnitrophota > Gorgyraeia > Zapsychrales > Fredricksoniimonadaceae > CAYNTZ01. Next base: position 1,877 of record CAZBJT010000088.1, read on the forward strand.
TTAAGGACAATCCTTTAGGCAAAGGTATCGCCCAAGGTTTTGCCGCCATCCTTTACACGGTCTTGGTGGATTGGGGCATTGGCCGTCACCATGAGAAAAAGACCCTCACAATGATCAATACCCATTGGGCAGGGCTCAAAACAAAATTGATGAAAGACGCTGGCCTCAATGCTGAGTCCAAACAGATCATCACCGACGGCATCGAATTAGAAATCTTGCCGTTCATGGAACGCTGGTTATTAGACCGCATGGCCAAGAAGAGATTAGACAAAGATTACCCGGCCCAAAGCATCGCCGGTGTCTATGCCGATTGGGGCGAAAGTGTCATCTTGAAAGTCAGGTCCAAACTTGGGCTTAAGACAAAAGAAAAAGACATCAAGATCATCGACATTAATAAGGAAATTACCAAGATCCGTACCAAGATGTTGAACTTACTCGATGCTGATTATAAGCGTTTGAGCAACCAGGAACGCTTGAAGGGCACCGGCTTGAAATTGTTGAAGAACGCACCGAAAGACACATTAGGCATGAATGCCAGCGACGTTCTTTACTATGCCTTTGACATTGACGGTACGATCGCCAACCACGTTGGTTTGGAAATGACGCCGAATATCGAACCCATCGCGGAATTGATGAAGCGCGATAAGAAAATTGTCATCGTGTCCTTTGGCGATATCAATAATCAATTGAACCGCATCGGCGTGCCTTTGAAAGCCCGTTTAGACAGCGAAGATGCCACGTTTGCCATGAAGAACTTGGTTGTGTATTCCTCCGGTGCCGGTATCAAGGCCATGTATAACCCGGATGAGGTGTTGGTTGAAGCCGGCAAAGAAAAGAAGGGTTGGTTCTTAGCTGAGCCGGAATATACCCGCCGCAATTTGTTCGGTGAAAAGACCGTCGGTATTATCGAAAAGGCCTTTAAGAAGATCCACGGTAACTTTATCAGCCAGGCGTTGGATATCTTAAACAAAGATACCAATAAGCTCGGTTGGGACACCAATAAGGCCCCGAAAGATGTGGAACGTCGCGGCTTGCCGATCTTGAAACCCAGCCAGTTGTCCGGCAAAAAAGATCGTGATGCTTATTATCAAAAAGACAAAGATTTGGCCCGCTATATCGTCCAGTTGGCCGTGTTCTTCCCTTATGATTTACGTTTATTATATGCGTTGAAGATGCGCCAGATGGTGGAAGAAGAGCAGGAACGGGTTAAAGAAGAATTACGTACTAAATACCTCCATGGTGAGTTCAAGGCTGTAGCTGATCAGGTTGAAGCAGAAGTTAATTTAGCCAGCAAGCTCATTGAATGGAGTGTTTATGGTGACCGTGCCGAATTGACCAAACAGAAGGCCAAGGTTGATGCCGAGATCACGGCCTTGATGCCAGCTTGGAAGACCTTGACCACGGAGATCAAGAAAGCTTTGGCTGAATTTGCTGACGTCTCCAAAGAAGTCGAGATCCGCGAAGGCGGTTCGATTGAAGGGGGCAGCACCATTGAAATGACCCGTATTACCGATGGTGGTAAAAAGGCGGCGTTTGAAGACATGGCCTTGTCTTTGGCTGTGGAATCGGCCGGTGGGGAAAAGGCCTGGGAATCGTTTAATGAAGCTGAGCATGAGAAACGCCAGCATCAAATGTTAGAACGCGGTTTCTTCTTTGGGGATGAATGGTGGCTCAAAGAAAATCCGGTTGAGATCAGCTTGAAGGGCTCCATTGATTATAAGCGCGTGTTCAGCCATCTTGAGAATTATGGTAATTGGGCCGATGATGCGGCCAATAAAACTTGGATGGATGAGCTCGTTATTCGCGACCCGGCCCAAGTCAAGAGCCGCCTGGAAGCCATGGAGCGTGGTGAACAGATCGACACATTCATCGATGCCCAAACCAATACCTTGTATTGGATCGGTGAAGGTAATGACGCCTCGATCGTCTTTAGCTCACCCATCAATGACACCCAAAAGGCGGCCATTGCTGCCATGACCCCTGCACAACGCAAATCACGTCCGCGCCATGCCGGTGCCCCGACGATCATTTCCGTTGCAGCTAAGCCGAATAGTATTTCTGAAGTGATCATGCGCTCGGTGTTAGAAAGCCAGCCGGCCAAGGTGCGCTTCACTGGTAAAGAAGTGACCATTGATTTGCATAACCGTTATTTCTGGATCCCCAATGGCGATCCGGAAGCGGCTGCCGTCTTATTACAGAAGATGGTGGAAGAAATTGACATGGAAGCCGAACATGGCGTTACAGCCTCTATCCCGGGACGTCCGACAGCAGCTGTTCTCAAGGCCCAGGCTGATGTGGCCCGCTTGATGGGTGTGAAAGATTTAGTCAGCACCCAGCGCATTAAAGAAGAAAAACAAGCCGCTGATTTAGCCCGCAAGGCCGTGGAACACGTCACAGCAACGGTCAAAGCCAAGGGATTGGATCTTTCCACCATGACCCAAGCCCAGTTCAATGCCCTCTTTGGTGTGCGTCCGATCGTCGTGGCTGGCGGCTATGGCAGCCGTTTCAGTGCTTATGTGCATAAGGTTTTAGCGTTTGCCGGAATGGAAAAGAGTAATATCACATTGACCTTGGATGGTTCTTATGTAACCCCTGGTGTTAAGCCGGTTGTGGTCATCGGTGAAAAAGTGTTAGGCGAGATCGTCAAGGATGAATACATTGCCAGCTATGATGTCAAGAAACACACCTACCGCTTAAAAGATGAGACCATGAATCTGTTGACCTCATCCATGTTTGTGGATGTGAAATATTTAGATCCAGTCAAGGTCAAGGCAGCTGTTGGTCGCGGGCTTGATCAAGTGATCTTTGCCTATGGCAAGTTTATGGGTCATGGCGATGCCTTCACCAAAGTGGTTCGCCATTTAGCCAAACTTCCAGCTGCTGAGCAAGTACCGTTTAGCCAGGTGGCCTTTGGGGAAATGGCCACCGCCATGGATATAGGTAAATCTAATGCGTCCTTGATCACCTATTTGGGCATGATCAGCGGCGAGAATATGGCCGTCTCCGGCGGTAAAGCCGCAGACCGCAATAAAGAGACCAAACTCTTGGATGAGAAGTCAATCACCGCCAAAGGTAATTTCTTTAAGATGAATGGCCGCCTGGTCACTTATACGGATTGGGAACAGATCCCGCACAAGACTGATTTGAATCAAGGCAATGATAAGAAAAAAGGCTGGGACCGTGTGGCCTTAAACCATGCCGCTGCCCAGGCAGAATTAGAAGCTAAGCTCGTGTCTGTGCGGGCCCAAACCGACGAGACCAAGCGCCGTGAAGCCGCTGCCCAGTTGCGTAAAGAAAGCCGTTATGCTTACTTCTTGATCTCTGATGAAGGTGAACTCTTCAGTCATGAAGGGTTGCTCGCCGTGGTCAATGAGATCAATGGCTGGAAGAAAATGACAGCTGAGCGTAAAGCGTATTTGATGCGCCATTACGCCATTGTAGACAAAGGCGACAGCGCCGAGATCATGATCTCTTCTAATACGGGCATCTTCCGTAATGACGCTGTCTTACCTGTCATTGATGACATTGAAGCCCAATACCGTAATGATCATTTTGCTGCTTATCAGAATGACCAAAGCATCGACAACCGTATAGCCGGCAATTTCTGGGGGGTTGATTATAAGGAGAATGAAAGCAAGACATTGACCTGGAATTTGATCCGCCTGTTGGGCGATAAATACCGTCAGGAACATCCGGGCAAAGAAGTGCCGATCAATTTAGTATATGTGGGCAGCGCACCATCTTCTATTAAAGATGCCAAGAACCAACTTGAGTTTGCCTCCAAGCGTTTGGCCAAAACCCCGGCTGTCGAAGCCATGGGTCAAGACGCCAAAATAATCACCCAAGCGGCCGCTAAAGATGTGAAGGGGATTGTGCTTGATCTGTTGGCTAAAGCCAATAGCATAACTGTCCTGCGTGATGCCTTACGTCAGGCCTTTATTGCCATGAACAAAGAGCGTCGCCATGCGGTGTTGCTTAATACACTCATGGATATCAGTGACGTGTTAAAGCCTGCTGTCAGCGGTCAGCCGGTTGGCCTGATCACCCGCGCGCCGCCGGCTTTAGTGCGTGGTGTGATTGAAAAGACCTTGGCCCAAAGCATTGACCAAGGCTGGGTCGCTAATGATGCCCAATCTTTACATAATGACCCTGCCTATCAAGCCGTCATCGCCCGCTTACGTCAGCGTTACTTACCGGAAGATACCAAGAAGACTGAATATTTAGTGTTACGTTTGGATGCGTTAACCCATGCGGCTTTAAATCCGTCAGCCACGCCTGAAGCTTCAGCCCGCATTGCCAAGCTCATGGGCGTCAAAGATTTAGTTAAAGACCAGCGCATGAAGGAAGAAAAAGTCACCAAGGAAGCGGCAGAGTCAGCAGTCAAATATATTTTGAAGGTGCTTGCGGCCAAAGGCTTGTCCTTAGAAACCTTGACCCAAGCCCAGTTCAATAATTTATTCGGTTCACGTCCGATTGTCGTGATGGCCGGTTACGGCAGCCGCTTTAGCGCAGTCACCCACAAGACATTAGCTTTTGCCGGCATGGATAAGAGCAATGTCACATTGACATTAGATGGTTCATATACAACGCCCGGTGTCAAGCCGGTGTTGGCCATCGGCGACAAAGTGTTAGGTGAGATCGTCAAAGATGAATACATTGTTAGCTACGACACCAAGAAGCATACCTACCGCTTAAACGATGCCGTGATGACAACACTCGCTAATGTGATGCTGGTTGACGCAAAGTATTTGGATCAAGCCAAAGTCAAGGCCATGTTCGGCCGCAGTAGTGATCAATTGATCATTGCATATGGCAGGACCATGGGTCATGGCGATGCCTTCCTGAAATATGTCCAATTGATCAAACGCCTGGAAGCCCATA
>CAZBJT010000089.1:0-6546 GCA_964492215.1 uncultured Planctomycetales bacterium
ATGTGTATGCCATCGTGTGCATCCTCTCTTCTAGATTCCCGACAAAAACATTCGGGAATGACAACATTGATTAATGATTATGTCCGCAACCGCAACCTTGAGCCACGGCTTTTAATACATCATCGTAATTCGGTTCAGTGGCCACTTCTTTGACTAATTGAGTGTATGTAACAACACCCTTCTCATCGACCACAAAAATAGCGCGGGCCAAAAGATTCAAACCTTTGATCAATACACCATAGGTTTCACCAAAATTACCACGGTAATCAGACAGCGTTTTGACCGCTGTTGCACCGGCAGCACCGCACCAGCGGCGTTGGGCAAAAGGCAAATCCTTGCTGATCGTCAAAATCACCACATCATTTAACTTGGAAGCTTCCTGATTAAAGCGCTTGGTTTGCAAATCGCACACCGGGGTATCCAGGGAAGGAACCACGGAAAGGATGACTTTTTTACCTTTAAAAGAAGACAATTTCACCTCAGAAAGGTCATTGGCCACCAAGGTTGCATCAGGGGCATTGTCCCCTACTTTAATTTCATTACCGACGATGGTCAATGGATTACCCTTCATTGTGATCACACCAGTACGTTCATTCATAAGACTCTCCTTAATTGGATCCCCGATTAAAACACTCGGGGATGACCCTTCGGGTCACTTTTCTAACTGCGTTTTATAAACTTGCGCGGCCAACACACCACCAACAATAGGGCCGGCCCAATAGATCCACATATTCTGTAAACCGCCACCCAATAAAGCCGGACCTAAATGACGGGCCGGATTCATGGCGGCACCGGAAATAGCACCACCCATTAAAACATCTAAAGCCACGGTCAAACCGATAAATAAAGCACCGCATTTGGGTGCCCTGGAATCAACCGCTGTCCCATAAATTACAAATACTAAGAAGAAGGTCAAAATAATTTCAGTGATCAAGCCCATCTGAGCGGTAATATTAACACCTAAGGCAGGCGTACCCATACCCACGGCAGCCAAGGCATCGGCCGGCATGCATTGCTTAATTAAAGAAGCGGCCACGATCGCACCCAAACATTGGGCGATCACATACCCCAAAGCATTTGTCGTATTGATTTTCTTGGCAGACCACAAGCTAATGGTCACGGCAGGATTTAAATGTCCGCCGCTAACTGCCGCGGTGGCAGACGCCATAACAGCAATGGCCAAACCATGCGCCAAGGCAATGCCGGTCAAACCTAATTTACCGCCGGTGATATGATCCGATGCAATAGCCCCTACACCAATAAAAATCAGGGTAAAAGTACCGATGAATTCTGCGATTAAAGCCTTCTTATTCATCACTTTCCTTTCATTAATAGGTTGGATAAGACATATTACAATCTTCTTTGTATTTGTCAATGGTTTGGTATAATTGAAACATGTTTACACACAAAATTAAGATACATTTGCATGATACCGACGCGGCAGGACGCATTTTCTTTGCCAATCAATTCACCCTTGTCCATGATGCCTATGAGCAATTGCTGGAAAATTTGGGGTTTAGTTTCCAAAGCATGCTCAAAGGCGGTAAATATTTCCTGCCCATCGTGCATGCGGAGTCTGATTATAAAACACAACTCACCGTTGGCGACCAAATCCTCATCAGCGTTAAAGTGGCCCATATCGGCGAAACATCCTTCACCTTTGTCTACACCCTCAAACGCGACAACAAATTAGTTGGCACCGCCAAGACTGTGCATGTGACGGTGAGCGCTAAAACCCATAAAAAGATGCCCCTGCCTTTATCCATGCGCAAAGCGCTGGAAAAACACACGTGATTTAATGACCCAATTGTACGCTATTCTTAAAATAGCTGCCATGTTAGGGATACTCTTCCTGCTGGCTTTATTGTCATGCGTGCAAGTAAGCGACCCTGACCTGTGGCTTCACTTAAAGACCGGCGAATGGATCACAACCCACCTGCAAGTCCCCTACCAGGATATATTTTCTTTTGCCTCCACCGGACACCCGTGGATCGATCATGAATGGTTATTTCAAACCCTTATGTACGTTATTTATCACATGGGTGGGATTAATGGCCTGATTAGCCTTCAAACCATTATTTTTATATCCATACTGGCACTTATGAGTACCTACCAATGGCGATACCCTTTGCCTTTAAGCCGCATTGCCCTGCTTTTGGCTGCCGTGCTTATTTTTCCCTTAAGGCTTACCTTAAGGCCTGATATTTTTAGCCTGCTCTTCTTTACGGTGTTCCTATTTGTCCTTTTAGGCAAAAATAATCGTCGCTACCGGGAAATCATCTTATTCTTCTTGCAAATAGCATGGGTCAATATGCATGTGTACGCTATTTTAGGGCCCATCATCGCAGGCCTAATTTTCTTAGGCGGATGGCTCACGGATCGCATCTATGGGTTAGAAAAACAGGACGAGCAACCGAAAGTCCATTGGGGCTTGCTTTTCCTGCTGCTCACCTCTGCTTTTTTTATTAATCCCTATGGTATCAAGGGAGCCTTATACCCCTTCTCATTTCTAGTACAAATCGCAACAGAAACCGGCATTTTCAATCACGTCGCTGAATTAACCAGCCCATTAACAAATTATGATTGGCATGCCGCCCATTATATCGCCTACCTTGCGCTAATTATCTCAAGTCTTTTTGCCTTGGCTATTAATTACCGCCGCCTGAACTTTCGTCTTGTCTTATTATTTTTATTTATCCTAATTTTCTCATCATTGGCGATACGAAACTTGCCTTATTTTGCCATTGCCGCTTACTTTATTATAGTAGGGACAAGCAATGCCATAACATCCCCTAAAACACCTGATCAAAACATATTATCCCCCTTGAGACTCGGCATCAAAATAATCCTCATCCTGGCCATGATCGCCTGGGGCGCAGCCCAAGCCCGTGACGTATTGTCCCGCGGGGACACCGACCCGCGCACCGGCCGGTTTCATTCTTTATACGCCGGAGGATTCTCATCAAGCGCGTTTCCTCAGGCAGCCGTGGATTTCTGTGTCGCCAATCATATCCGGGGAAACATGTTCAATGACCTCTCCAGCGGGTCATACTTGATCGGCCGGTTATTTCCTAATGTGCATGTTTTTATCGACGGGCGGGTGGGTTTTTATGCGCAGGATTTTTTCAACACCTATGATCAAATTTGGTACAACGGGGACCGAAAAACCTTTGATGCATTGACGGACAAGTATCAAATCACTTCTGCTTTTTTAAATAACACCCAAGGCCGCATCCCCATCCGTGTACTCAAAATGCTTGGGTCGCACCGGGCATGGACATTGGTTTATTTTAATACCGATGCGGTCATTTTTCTTAAGAATGTATCGCAAAACGTACCTCTTATTACAAAATACGCCATCGATTTAACCCAATGGTCTCCCCCACAGGCTGATATTGAAACAAACAATGAACCCGCCTTTATCACCCGAGCCTACCTGCTTCTGTCCATTGGATTGATTGAACCGGCCCAAAAAGAAGTGAGCAGCGTTTTGACATTTAATCCAAATTCATTTGATGCGCATATGCTTCAAGGGATTATCAGCCGATCCCAAAAAGACCACGCAGCAGCCTTGAAGCATTTTAAATATGCCGTGGCTCTATCGCCGCAGAACCCCAACGCTCAATACAACCTCGGATTAAGTTATGAAAACATGAAGGATTATCCAGCCGCAGAAAAAACCTTTGGCCATTTATGGAAGATATTCCCGCAACAACCTTTATGGGGATGCGCTTTGGCCAGGATCCTTATCGAAGAAGACAAAGACGATCAGGCTTTAAATATCCTTCGGCAATTGCCATTCAAAGAAGATGCGCAATTCTTAGAAGACATGTTGCAGATCGGTGACCTATTATTCAAAAAAGGGAAGATAGGATTGATGAAAGAAATCTATGTGAAATTTTTAAACAAACCTTTTGTGCCGAAACATATTCAGGAAAGGATCAGACAGATCTATGCGGTGCAGGAGTAAGAATGAAATTAATGCGAGGCTTTGACCAGCCAAGCCTCGCGGAGCAAATCTTTCTCATTCTCAGAAGAATAATTAAAAGAAACATGGTCCATGGGATGTAACACAGCACCTAGCTGGCCATTCTCATCGTATATTTTAGTTTTCTCATCCATATAAAACTTACGCTTACCCCCGCCATTCACATTATCTATGTAAATCATGGTGCCACGGGCATTGGAGAATTCAACGATACCGGTATTTTTACCGGCAACCATCACGGGATGAGATACCACGGCCGGCTTAGGAGCCTCTTCTTTGACCTGGGGCTTGGGCGATGCAGGTATGGATTGAACCACCGCAGGAGCAGCTGGTTTTGGTGCCGGCACTGGTACGGCTTGAGGAATGACTACAGGTGCAACAGCAGGCTCTGTTGTTGTGTTTTCTGCTGAATTATCCGTGTCAGCCGTTTCCTGATTGCCTGTCCAGGATATTTTAGCAAAAGCAGGGCAAGAAGCCAGAAAAATAAATGCAAAGAGGAAGATTGATTTCATACTTAATATCTTAATGATCGCGCCTATAATGTCAAGTGCCGTACGGCATTTTATATGCGTTTTAACATATCCTGACGGGAAATCTTAATGCCGCCGCTGATCAAATCTTGAGGCCATGGATAAAAAGCCGTTGGGATTTTAAAATGTGGTAAGTCGGCCTTCAAACACTGAACAATCTTCTCGGCATTTAAAGAGCTCGCATTAAACTTAATAAAAGCCACAGGCCTATGGCCAAACTCTTTATCCTCCTTAGGAACGACCATGGCTTCCAGGACACCTGCAATACTCAATAAGGCTTTCTCAATTTCCTCAGGCTGTATATTCTCCCCTCCGGATATGAACATATTGTCCCGCCGGCCGCCCACCGTCAAACAATCCTGCCCATCCAACCGCCCCATGTCCCCGGTCTTAAACCACCCTTGACCAGTTAAAGGCAATTGTAATTTTTCACCCACAATATAGCCTTTAAACAATGTTTTGCCCCGCACCAAAATCTCTCCGTCCGGGGCGATCATCAATTCACGATATGGCAGAACCTTCACACTTGGCTTGCCCACACCGAGCGGTTTTCCCGTTGCTATTTGTGAGGCCATTTCTGTTGAACCATAACTTAAATAAATGTTTAATCCAAGTGAGAGTGCTTGCTCCACTAGTGAATTCGGGATGGCACTGCCACCGAGCAAAATGCATTTTAACGATTTAAGCAAAGCATGATTCTTCTCATCGGCCAACAAGCGATAAAGCTGGGTCGGCACCAATGAGACATGGGTCACTTTGCTGCGCGCCATGGCCGCGGCCAAATCCCCTTCCCCAACTACAACCACCGCAGCACCGGATAATAGGCAGCGCACCAGCACACCGATGCCTGCCACATGATAAAACCCCAAAGATAAAGCCCAACGGTCCTGTGGCGTCAACGGAATAATTTCATTGGATCCTTTGGCACTATAAAAGTGATTGCCCCAGGTATGCACGGCCGCTTTAGGTTCTCCGCTGGAACCGGACGTTGCGATCACACTTACGTCATCATCAAGGTTAAAGTCACAGGCTTGATCCGCTGTTATTTCATTGCGGGCATCAAAACAAACAATGCGCCGGACATCCGTGCCTTTAAATAAATGCACCGCATTAATACGGCTGACATAGGCGGCGACCATCTTGGCGGGCCAACGTGGGCTGATGGGAGCGGCCACTGCTTTCATTTGCCATAATGTTAGCAGCAAGACGATATATTCGACGCTGTTCTCTTCACATATCCCCACCCGATCGCCGGGCTTGACCCCCATGCCTTTTAATTGCTTGAAGGAAGAAGCCATGTAAAGCTGCAATTGATTAAATGTGATTTGGCGGGTGCCCCAAACGATGGAAAAATGGCTGTTCATAGGAACGATTCTTTTTTGATAAGGCCGGCTTCATTAACCAAAGGCTTCACACCTTTAAACCAACGCTCTGTGCCCAGCCCGGCGGTTTGTCCGGTCAGGCAAGCTAATTGGGCCAGCACTTTTAAACCAACCATTGATTCAAAAGCAGAAGAAATGATGGCTTCTTTGCCCTGGGCCCTGGCTTCTTCGATCCAATCCAACGCCGGAATAATACCGCCGATGATGGTGGGCTTGATCACATAAGCTTTTACCCCTTCATTGTGCGCTAAGGTGGGAGAACATCGGCCAGGCGCATCGACCCCGCAACGCACGACAGACAATGTTTCATCCAAGGCAATAGGCATATGTGTCTGCTGATAAAATTCATTTAAATGCGCCATGTCGCTCAAAGGCTCCTCGATGAATTCAATGCGCTCATGGCCGGCCAATTCGGCAAAAATAACAGCTTCCTTTAAAGTCCAAATGCGATTGCCATCCAAACGCAAAAGTGTATCCCGCTCCAGGATCAACCTCAAATCCTGCACTTTTTTAACATCCAAGGCAATATTGCGGTCCCCCACTTTCAATTTAAAAACCTTATACCCCAAGGCACTCAGGCTTTTGGCATCCGCGATCACCTGGGCATGAGGGCCTTGCAAAAGTGCGGCCGTACTCACATCCGACG